>NZ_JVLI01000001.1:0-919 GCF_001072315.1 Streptococcus pseudopneumoniae
CGGTCGTTGCGGACTAATTGAACCTTCCTATATCCCTGCCCCTGAAGTGGTACAGCTTCGTTTATTGACACGTCGCATGCGTTCTTACAAGCAACGTCAAACTCAAGTTAAAAATGAAATTCACAATCTCTTACAACGGGCCAATATCAAGCTAACCAGTTATCTTTCTGATGTTTTTTCTAAGACGGGGCAAGCACTTTTAAAATTATTCATTAACGGAGAAACAATTAATGTAGACTCTGTTATTCCTTGTATCCAGAAGCGAGTGAAAGCAAGTCCAGAAGAACTCGTTGAAGCGATGGAAGGAAAGTTATCACTAGAAGACCGCTTCCTCTTAGACCAGAGCTTAGAGGAATGTCAGATGTATCAGGAACTCATTGAAAAATTGACCGATGAGATTCAACACTACATCGAAAAGGAGTTTCCCTGAGGAAAATAGGCTACTTCAAACCATTCCTGGTGTGAATGAAAACTGTGCTGCCACTATTCTAGCTGAAATTGGACCAACTGTTACAGCCTTTCCATCCGATGCACACTTAGCATCATGGGCTGGACTAGGCCCAGGGTCTTATGAAAGTGCTGGCATTAAAAAATCCTCACACATCACGCAAGGAAATCGATATATCAAACAGGCTTTGACCATGTCGGGATTAATTGCAGCACATTCTAAGGATCCAGCTTTTTCTTCTTTTTACAATCGAATTTCCCAAAGAGGAAGCAAGATGAAGGCGGTTATTGCTTGTGCTCATAAGATTCTCAGAATCATTTACAAACTACTATCCACCAAGCAGACTTATCAAAAAGAAAAGGCGCTAGGACTGAGGAAACAGTTCTAACGCCAAAACTAAAAAAATTTCAATTACAGTATAGCACAGGAAGTGATTTTTTGCGCTTTTTTACTGTTTTTTTTCAAATAAAA
>NZ_JVLI01000017.1:0-3887 GCF_001072315.1 Streptococcus pseudopneumoniae
CCGTACTCAAGTACAGCCTGCGGCTAGTTTCCTAGTTTGCTCTTTGATTTTCATTGAGTATTAACAATAGTTTCAAATCACATACCTAACTTATTTATTCAAAATAAGAACATCTTAGTATTATTTCCTACGACTTTTCAGATAAAGAGAGCCAAAGAAGTTTTCATAGAGGGCGAAAAAGAGGAGGAAGGCATGGAGGAAGAAGGTCTCTGGTAAAATCAGAATAACTGGATCCTTGGCTGGATCAAAAAGCCAGGTATCATCTCCCACAAAGAGAATTTGATGAAAAAGAGTAAAGAATTGATCAAAACCAATCAAGACTCCCCCAAGCCCAATCAGCAAAGGCAAAACCACTAGAGCCAAAAGCCCTTTACTAAATAGAGACAAGAAGCCCTTTTTCACAATCCCTTTGACAAAGAAATAGAAACTTGGCAGCGTCACTAGGGCAACTAACTGTACCAAGTGAAAGAGATTCTTCACCACCGCAAAGTGGTGCAGACCAGCTGCTGATGAACGAAAATCTGGCATTTCTAAGACTTGGCTAAAAGGATTGGTCAGGTAATTCATCAAGATATGAAAGTTGTATTGAATGGTTTCTGGTTTTAGATAAACTCGATTCGTTAAGTTCAGCCACTGAATTTCCAGCGGATAGAAAATCCAAGCTAGATAAATGGTCAGAAGGATTGAGAGGGAGAGGAGAAAGAGCATAGAGCTCAAAAAGGTCAGTTTAGTTT
This sequence comes from Streptococcus pseudopneumoniae, assembly GCF_001072315.1. Taxonomy (GTDB): domain Bacteria; phylum Bacillota; class Bacilli; order Lactobacillales; family Streptococcaceae; genus Streptococcus; species Streptococcus pseudopneumoniae_R. Next base: position 735 of record NZ_JVLI01000017.1, read on the forward strand.
TCATCAAAATCCCACTCCGCTAGGCTAGAAACCACATGAGTCGGTGCGATTGGTAGGTCTGCTACTTCTTCTGCCTTGGTAAAACCTGTTGTCACCAAGAGCGTTGGAATGCCATTGTCAATCCCTGCTCGGATATCCGTCAGATAGTTGTCGCCGACCATGATTAATTCTTCACGTTCCAAACCTAAGTGCTCAACCGCCTTGTCCATAATGATGGCATTTGGTTTTCCGATATAAACAGGCTTCACTCGTGTTGCTACTTCAAGCAAGGTAATCAGTGAACCAGCACCTGGCAAAAGACCGCGTTCTGTCGGGATGTTGAGGTCAGGATTGGTTCCAATAAAATGGGCACCCTTTTGGATAGCAAGTGTTGCTATCGCAAATTTTTCATAGTCGACTTGCCAGTCCAGTCCTACTACCACATAGGCTGGATTTTCCTTGTCTTCGACATAACCAGCCGCCTTGATGGCTTCCTTGAGCCCTGCTTCACCAATGACATAGACCGTCTTTTCCAGTCCCAAGTCATTCATATAGTCGATGGTTGCCAAAGTCGCTGTGTAGACAGTTGATAGGGGCGTATCGATATTAAAATTCTGAGCCAGCATCTCCTGAACACTTTCTGGAGTGCGGGTTGTATTGTTGGTCACAAAGAGATAGGGAATGTTCCGCTTTTGCAATTCATGAATAAAAGCTTCTCCTGCTGGAATTCTGTCTTTTCCCTTATAAATGGTTCCGTCTAAATCAATTAAATAGCCTTTATATTTCATATATTTCTCCCTAATCCTTCTTCATTTCTTGCCAAGTGATGATAGCTTGGGCACTGGTAGCACCATCGCTTGTAATCTCATGCTTGCTTTCCAGTCCAGTCCGTTCAACAGCTGATGTAATCACCCCACCTGGTCGAACTTCCTTGACATACTTGAGGTTGATTTTCTTGGGAATATACTGGGTCAAAAAATCCGCTCCCATGACCTCAAAAATCCAGTCCAAGTATTTACTGTTATTGACATGACCATTCATATCCAAGTCGTAAAAACGAACATGGTAATCCTTGCTGATTGGCTCTTCCAAGGACTCATACTTTGGTCCACGAATAAGCTTTTTATCAAAATCAGACTGATAAGGAGCCACAATCTCAGGTTCAACAGCATGGACTTTTCGACTGTCTCGATCCATGAGAACAAAGGTCGCCATCATGTGGATAAGTTCCCGTCCCTCTTCATCATAAATAGTAAAGCGACGGTAGCAAAAGAGCCGATTGTAGCTCAAAGCTTCCGTTTCGATAGTGATTTCTTCTGCAAAACGAGGCAAACGAACCACCTCAATATCATAATCTGTGATAATCCAGACCAGATTATGCTCTTCCAAAATAGTCTTATCACTAACTCCCAGTTCAATCGACTGCATCCCTGAAACTTGCAGGGACAGTAAAATCACATCTGGAAGCTTGATATGACCGTTCATATCAGCCATATCAAAAGGAATTTTCATTTTCATTTGATAAGTTAAGCCCATCATCCTACTCCAAAATAAATCGTTCTGCTACAGTGTCTCCCAAAAAGAGACCTCTTTTTGTCATGCGCACGCGATCACCGTCTATTTGCATGAGACCTTGTTGAACCAAGTCTCTGACGATTTCGCCATATAGTCCATCAAAAGACCGTCCAAATTTTTCCTCAAATCGCACCATGGAGACTCCTAATTTCTTTCGGAGTCCCAGGAACATTTCCTCTTCCATTTGCTCCTTTTGACTCAGGTGTTCTTCTGTGATCCGAGCATTGCCTTCCTCAACTGCACTGAGATAATGACGAATCGGACCATGGTTTTTATAGCGCACTCCATCTACATAACCAGATGCCCCAGCACCGATGCCATAGTATTCAGCATTGTCCCAGTACATAAGATTGTGACGACTTTCAAAACCAGGCTTTGAGAAATTGGAAATCTCATAATGCTCAAAACCAGCTCGCTCCAACTCTGCGATGATATACTCAAACATCTCAGCTTCCAGTTCCTCCTTAGGCAGAGGCAATTTCCCTCGTCGCATACGGTTCATAAAGACCGTATGATTTTCCAAAATCAAGCTATACAAACTCATATGGGGAATATCAAGTCCAATGGCCTTAGCAACATTTTCCTTGACTTGATTCATGGTCTGACCAGGTAGCGCATAAATCAAATCAATGGAGATGTTGTCAAAACCAGCCAGTTTCAGACGGTCAATATTTTCATAAATATCCTTCTCCAAATGACTGCGCCCAATCTTTTTCAGCATCTTGTCATCAAAGGTCTGCACACCTAGTGAAACACGATTGACAGCTGAGTTCTTCAACACAGCTATCTTATCCGCATCCAAGTCACCTGGATTGGCTTCAATGGTCAACTCCTCCAAGGCAGACAAGTCCAAGTTTTTAGTCAAGCCCTTCAACAACACCTCTAGTTGTGAAGCTGACAAGGCTGTCGGTGTCCCACCACCGATGTAGAGGGTTCGCAACTTTTGAATATCATAAGAACGAAACTCTTCTAACAGATGTTCCAAATAGATATCTACCGGCTGATTCTTGATGAAGACCTTTGAAAAGTCACAATAATAACAAATCTGGGTACAAAATGGGATGTGCACATAGGCTGACGTTGGTTTTTTCTGCATAGTAATTATTATACCATAAAAAGCGAACAATACTTAGAATTCCGTTTAACAAAATCCTAGCATTGTTCGCTTTCTTTATCTAATCATTCTTTTTATTTTATGACTAACACGATTCCCAGAACCAATCTACTTTGTCATAAAATACCACAGAATGAATGTTCATCTGACTAATTTTTTAGTCTTCTTTTTTCTTGCGAGCTACAAGTCCAAATCCACTCAATAGTCCAAGAAGTCCTAGAGATGCAAGAGTCGCATTTGATTCTGTTCCTGTATTTGGCAATACATTTTGAGAATCATTTGATTTAGCTCCATTATCCATAGTAGTCTTAGTATCTACCTGATCTGCATTTGGAGTTGGAGTAGCTGGTGTTGGTGCATCTTGACCAGAACCTCCATTATTATCAGGTGTCACTGGCGCAACTGGATTTGTATCTGTTGGTGTTTCTGGTGTTACCTTAGCTGGAGTTTCAACTTTAGGAACTTCCACTGCTGGTTTATTTGGT
>NZ_JVLI01000018.1:0-19022 GCF_001072315.1 Streptococcus pseudopneumoniae
TTTTAGTCAAAAGCATAGCCGTTTTTTGATGACAGATAGAACGATGATAAAACCAATTCGAGGTCGCCAACTTAGTAAACGAGATTTATATGATGAAGACTTTTTTAAAACATATTTTGCCAAACAAGAGATTGAAAGTCGTTTAGAATTTTTATTAAAGCATGTTCATTTGCTAGAGGAATTGCATGTAAAAGCTAAAGAGTTGAATATAACCATAGAGTTAAAACAGAAAAATGTGATGTTTACCCTAGAAGAAGATGGTCAAAAGATTACTCTAAGTCATAAAAAAGTTAGTGATAAGAAATTGTACGACGTTCAATTTTTTAATCGTTATTTTGAAGATGAAAGGGCTAGAGATATTCAGGAATTAGAAGATCTTCAGGAAGATTATCAGACTTTTCGAGAAGAGCAGCATAAGGAGAAAGTCTCCGCAAAAGAAATTGAGGAAGCCTTCAAGAAATACAAGGAAAAACGAGATACTATCCATGATTTTGAAGTTGAACTTACGGATAATCAGGTTGAAAAATTAGTTGATGATGGTATCTATATCAATGTTTCATTTGGTATCAAACAAAGTGGCCTCATCTTTATTCCCAACTATCAGTTGGATATCCTAGAAGAAGAAAATCAGAAAAAATATAACGTTTATATTCGAGAAAGGTCCTCCTACTTTGTCTATAACAAAGAAAACTCTGATAAAAATTGTTTTATCAAAGGGAGAACTTTAATCAGGCAATTTACGAACGATAGCCAAAAGCTCCCATACAGACGACCAACTTTAAAAAGCCTTCAGGAGAAGATCTCTGAGATTAACCTCATGATTACGCTGTCTAACACGAACAAGAAATACCAAGAAATCAAAGATAAATTTGTATTAGAAATTGCAGTGCTTGATATGAAGCTGGAAGAATCACAAGAAAAAATCGCCATCTTAAACAAGATGACAGAAGTGCTTATCAACCTAAAGAGTGAAGATCCACATAGTCGAGAATTAGCAAAATATGATTTTTCTAAAATGAATATGACAGAATCGATATCTTTAACCCAAGTCAATGAAGAAATTTTTAGATTACAGAAGGAGCTTGGTGAAGATATTGATGAATATGAGAGACTGGCTAGAAGGTTGGGAACGTTTGTGAAGTTGTTAAATACTGATAAAGAATGGAGTAGCAACTCACGAGATAGTGTTCAGATAGAGTAAATAAAGATTCTCTCAATTTTTAATGACAGATATACCGATGAAGCAAAGCAGCTGGATAAGTGTCGACCTTATACTGAGGACTATTTTCGAGAGCAATTTGCCAAGCGAGAGATTGAGCAACGTTTAGATTTCCTCTTTCCCAGAGTTCGTGACTTCTCACAACTTTTGGAGTTTGCAAGAGAACTTAACCTCACTATTTCTCTAAAACAAAATCACGTGGATTTTACTCTAACAGAATATGGCCATAGCATTACAGTTAATAACCAAAAAGTCAGATCCAAAAATCTCTACGATGTTTAATTTTTTGAGACTTACTTTGAGAAACGTGAAGAAGATCCTGATATTGACAAGTCGCAGCTTATTTCTGACTTTGAGGGATACTGTGAGGAACAAGATAAGGATAAGCTAGCTTATGAAGACTTGCAAGAGTCCTATCAAGCATTTAAGGAGAAACGAGACTAGATTCAAGAGTTTGAGGTCGTATTGGCTGAACACCAGATTGATAAGTTAGTCAAAGATGGTCTCTTTATCAGGATGAATTACGGCGTTAAAAAAGATAGCTTGGTCTTTATACCAAACCGTCTTTTAGATATTAAAGAGACAGAGAGTGGTAAACACTACCTATCTTTATCCGTGAGACATTTACAACAAGGAAGTGTTCTAACTAATCGCTATGTGCGTGGTCGTGAGCTCATTCGTCAGTTAACCAATGACAGCCAGACTATTCCAAAAAGAATACGACCAACCATTGATACACTTAAGAAAAAGATTAAAGAGATTAATCTTCTTATTGAGTTGTATACGAAGAATGAGTCTTATCAAGAAGTTAAAGATGAGATTGTTAAGAATATTGCTCAATTAGATTTGACCATTACAGGGTTGCAGGACCATATAGCCATCTCAACAATGTTGCGGAGGTTTTGCTTAATCTGAACAACAGCGATATAGAGAACCGTCGCTTGGCCAGGTATGACTATGCCAAGATGAATCTAACTGCGATTATAAAACTGGAACAAGTTGAGAAAGAAATCGAAATCTATCAAAATAAGTTAGATAGGTCAGTAGATGATTATGAGTATTTAATAAGGAGGTTGGAAAAGTTTGTCAAAATTTTAAATGAAATAGACTCAAGCAAGGATGAACTAAAATTTGAACACAGTGAAAAAAATATGAAAGAATAGCCTTCTTCGGATTTATTGATACCAAATATTGAGAACTCTGAAGAAATTCTGAAATAAAATTGATAGAATGGAATAAAAAACTAAGGAGATAATATTATGAAAAAGAGAAGCTTATTGTCGGATATTTTGATATCATTGTTTATTGTTATATTAGCTAGTAGTTCTGTGTCATCGGGAATAAGTGCTAATGAAAATAAGGAAACCAGTTATAATGTTTTAGTTAGTGAAAATAAATCTATTGAAGATGTAGAAGATATTTTACAAACCCAAGGAATTAAGGTTACTGATAGAATACCTGAAATAAATTTTTTAACTATTTCCACCGAAAAAAGTGAATATACAATAAAAAAAGAAAACTCTGATTATATTGATGACATTGTTATAGATAATACTATGACTGTAAAGCCCAATATTACTTATTTGTATGGGGACAAGGTCTATACAAATACTAATTTAGATTTTTGGGGAAATCAGTGGGATATGCAAAAGAGTATTAGTACTGGAAGTAAATTTAAACATAAGTCCTCTGGTAAAGCAACAATTGGTGTGATAGATTCGGGTATTACATATGATAATCCAGATATTTATTCACATATTATTTCAGTACAAAATTTCACATCAAATTTGAAAACAGGAGTAGTTGATAAGCAAAATGTTGTAGATAAAACTGGGCATGCAACATCTGTTGTGGGGCAAATCTCATCAAGTGGAGAATATTTAGGAATAGCACCTGACATGAAAATACGAATGTATCGTGTTTTTGATGAAGGGAATGCTCAAGACCAATGGATTCTCAAAGCGCTCATTCAAGCAGCCAAAGATGATGTTGATGTAATTAATATTAGTTTAGGAGAATATTTATTAAGAGATTCCACTGATGAAGATGATAATACCGCTTTAATCAATATCTATCAACGGGCAATTAATTATGCTCATAATCAAGGTTCCGTTGTCGTTGCTTCAGTGGGTGATGAAGGGATGGATTTACAGAATCAAGATGAATTAAAAACTTACCTTGGTGGTTTAAGAGGAAAAGACTATAGTCAAGTTAATGGAACTGTACAAGATATTCCAGCTGAGTTAGACAATGTTGTTACAGTTGGATCGGTAGATGATAACGATTTTGTATCTAGTTTCTCAAATCAAGGGAAAGACAGTATTGATATTTATGCGACAGGAGGAGGAAGTCAAGAACTTTCTCAAGTAGGATATGAAAAATGGGTAGCTGATAGATTATACGAAAAAGAATGGATTCTCGTTCCAACGCTTGAAGGAAAATATACATACGCATATGGAACATCAATTTCAACTCCTAAAGTCTCTGCGGCTTTGGGATTGATTATAGAAAAGTATAATTTGAAGGATCAACCAGATGAAGCCATTCGAATTTTATATGATAATTGTTTTCTTAGTAATAATGGAAATAATGGACAAATTAGGTTGCTAAATATTACAAATTTTGTGCAATAATATTGTAAAATAATAGTATGAGATTATAGAGGTATCTAGTATGTATAAAATTTTAGTAGTTGATGATGATTTTGAAATTTTAAAATTGATGCGAACAATTTTAGAAATGAAAAACTATAATGTGACGACTTATCAAGAGGTTAGACTTCCTATTGAAATGAGTGATTTTAAAGGCTTTGATTTAATATTGCTTGATGTTATGATGCCTAATGTTGATGGTCTGCAAATCTGTAAACAGATTCGTGAATCAGTAACCTCTCCGATTATTTTTGTCAGCGCAAAAGATTCTGAAGATGATATTGTATTAGGATTGAATTTGGGTGGGGATGATTATATTACAAAGCCATTTAGTGTTAATCAACTAGTTGCCAAGGTTGTGGCGCATTTGAAACGAGAAGAGCGCCATAGAAATGCAGAATCCAATGAACATGTTGTCCGGGAATTATTGCCAATAACATTTTACCTTCAAGAAAAAATTGTGTGTATTAATGGTGAAGTTATCTCTCTTACCAGTAGGGAATATGACATTTTAGATCTATTATCTAGCAAAATAAATAAGGTCTATACAAGAGAAGAAATCTATGAACGTGTCTATGATGATGAATCGGATGCATTATTTCGTTCAATTTCAGAATATGTTTATCAAATTAGAGTTAAATTTTCTCCATATGGGATTAATCCCATCAAGACAATAAGGGGAACGGGATATAAATGGAATGATGAAAAAGTATTCAATTAATAAGCGAATTTTAAGGACAGCTCTTGAAATAGTGTTTGGTACAGTTGTAAATGTTATTATGTTGCTTGTATTGAGCTACGTTCTTATTTTTACAGGTCAGCTGAATACATATGGAACAGACTATCATATTTCAATTAGTGATAGTAAATTTGCTAACAGTATTAAGAAACAAATGGATTACTCTGCCTTTGATTATGTATTGTTTGATAGTAAATCTAGTAAACTAGTCTCTGGAAAATATCAAAAACAGGATTTACAATATTATAAAGAAGTTTTTGATACTGGAAGTTCAGTCAGCGACGGTTCTGTATTATATACAGAATATGGGGATTCAAACTTTACTTTAGTTGTTAGAAGACCAACAATTCCTGAATTTGTAAATCCAAATTTTCGACATGTTTCTTATAATTCAGTCTCTTATTTGTTTTTTATAGGGATAGAATTACTACTCATTTTTACCTCTGTTATTAGGCTCTTAAAAGAATTTACAAAAAACTTTCGTTTGATTGAGAAAATATCTCTTAACATGGGTATACCAGAAATGAATATTGAACGTAAAGAAACTGAAATGCTAGAATTTAATAATATTTTACTGACCCTCTACCAAAAAGATGAAGAGTTGATAAAGTTATTAGAAATGGAGAAAAAAGATAAAGAGGATTTGTCATTTCAAGTTGCTGCATTAGCACATGACATTAAAACACCTTTAACTGTTTTAAAGGGAAATATCGAGTTGCTTGAGATGACTGATTTAGATGAAAAACAATTAGATTTTATGTCTTCAATGAATCATAGCGTTGATATATTTGAAAAGTATTTTAATTCAATGGTTAATTACTCAAGGTTGCTAATTGAAGATAAGAATTATCAGGAAGATATTGAATTATCAAAATTTCTTGATGAACTGTCATTAGAATGTCGAGATATTATGTCTTCAAAAAGAATTAATTTTCAAATAGTTAATGAATCTCAGACCAAAGTGATTAAAGGAAATCGTCTCAACTTAGATAGAGCTTTGATAAATATCTTATCCAATGCGACTAGATTTTGTTCAGAAGAGGGCAAGGTGGTACTTACTATATCTGAAAGCTCTAACTTTATCAATTTTGAGATTTGGAATAATGGTTTACCATTTACAGAAGAGGCTCTTAAAGATGGAGAAAAACTTTTTTACACAGAGAATAAAGGGAGAAATGATAAGCATTACGGAATAGGACTTTCATTTGCTCAAAAGATAGCTATGAGACATCAAGGTCAATTAGTACTCTCAAATCCACAAAATGGTGGCGCACAAGTCACTTTATTAATTAAAAATTTTCATAGATAGCAACTAGAAAGTAATGCTACCTTTTTTCTGAACAAATACTGAATTTTCTTTTGTATATTATAATCAATTAAAGAAATGGAGGTAGAAGTTTGAAAAAATAAAAGTTAGTTGATTTCTTATTTATCATAATTTTAGGCGTACTAAAAAGAGATTTTGACACCTAAATTTTAAAATTAAAGGACGTTGAATCCATGTTGCTGTGCAAAACGAACGGCATCTTGGCCAGACATTGTCTTATCAGGATTTCTTATTTCTGTAAGACCTTGTAATCTTGGATTATAACTCTCCTGTTTTAGAAGTACGTGGTAGATGGCGACCAATAATCTGCGACAGATAGCGATGATAGCTTTTCGATGACCACGTCGTTTCTTGAGTTTGAGATATTTATTTCGTAGTTCAGGGTTCTTCTCTGATTTAACTACGGCATTAGCTATTTGAACAAGAAAAGGTTTGAGATAGTGACCGCCTTTCGAAATACGCGTAGAGAACTTCTTTCCTGCACTTTCATTGTTGGCAGGAACTAATCCGCCCCAAGCACAGAGTTTACCTGCAGTACTAAAGACAGTCATATCAGCTCCGATTTCAGAGAGTATTCTGAGAGCAGATAGTTCCTCTTTGAAACCAGGAACGGTTTGAATCAGCTTGACCTGTTCTTGGTATTCTTGACCGAGCTTCCGAATCATGGTTTCTAAATCTTCTTTAGAGACGGCAAGAGCGTCATAGTGTTCCTTGATGATTCGGATTTTCTCAGCTTGTTCAGGTGTCACATCTCCCTCGATAGTGATTTCCAAGTCCTGCACCTTATTCTTCATTCTCTTGTGAACCAACTGTTCAATATTTGATTTATCCTCTGGATTGTCAAGGATGCTCTGAATAATAGCCTGAGCACTTTTTTTGAACACGTCGGAAACGACACTTACAATTTGAAGATTAGACCAAGTCAGACAGTTCTGGTAACGATTTTTCTCGCTGACTTGCAGTTGTGTTAATTTCATGCGATAGCGAAAAGGAGCTCGGAGTTGTCTAATTTTAAGAGGTGGGATAAAGCTAGAAGCAACCAAATCATGCTTGAAGAGGTCGGCTATCCACTGCGCATCTTTCTTGTCGGTCTTCTTTCCTCTGATAGCCTTGACATACTTGGGGTGTGCCGAGCAAATCTTGCAGGATTTTTCAAGGATATTGAAGACAGGAATCCAATATTTACCGGTAGATTCCATACAGACATCAAAGCAAGAATAGTATTCTAGCCAGTCTCGTAGCTGTACTAACCCATTTGTAAAAGTTGAGAAACGTTTACGATGATAGCTTGTGAATCCTTGCTTGTCGGTGATGGCAATAACCGCTACAACAAAGGTTTTATGCACATCAATGCCACAACAATTAGGATAAATAATTTTTAACATGAGGGGGCTCCCTTCATCAAATTTGAGTCTGCCTATCCCTTGACTATTCTTTCCTTTCACAAACGAGTCGCTTATTCAATTATAAGTTTACGTGCTCCTAGTCACAGTTAATTGTGCTTGATGGAAAGGATGACATCTATAAAAATGCGAGGTAGTGGCTGTACCACTCACTTATTCACCTCCCCGTGATTTGTAGTAGTGATAGGCTTTCTCACTATTATTATAAAACAAAATAAAGAGCACAACACTTTTTCATTCTGTGTTGTGCCTTGAGTGAAACGAAAGGAATTAATTATAAAAATGGAAGTCATCATTAAAAACTTAAGAAAAAGCTATAAAGATAAGGAAGTTTTAAAAAGTGTTTCTTTCAGAATAGAAGAAGGTACTATTTGTGGTCTCTTAGGGATAAATGGCGCTGGGAAGTCCACTATTATGAAAATTCTTTTTAGCTTGGAAAGAGCTGATAGTGGAGAAGTTATTTTCAATGGAAAGCATAAGAATATTGTAGAAGAAAATAGATTTGATATTGGAGCATTAATTGAATCTCCCGCTATCTATCTGAATCTTTCTGCATTCGATAATCTAAAGACACGTGCCTTGCTACATGGTATCTCAGACGAAAGAATTCAGGAAGTACTTCATTTGGTTGGTTTAGCTGATACTGGAAAAAAGAAAGCAAGGCACTTTTCATTAGGAATGAAGCAACGACTTGGATTAGGAATGGCAATTATTACCAATCCTGATTTATTGATTCTAGATGAGCCGACCAACGGTTTAGATCCAGATGGGATAAAAGAATTGCTAAATTTAATTATGACTCTTAAAAAATCAGGAATGACCATACTTCTGTCAAGTCATCAATTAAGTGAAGTTGGCAAAGTCGCAGATAAAATAGTTATTCTGAATAAAGGTGAGATTTTTTATGATGATATAAATAAAGATACGAATGGATTAGAAAACCTATTCTTTAGAATTGTCCATGGGGGTGAATAAAATGAATAATATTTTCAAATCTGAGTGGCTTAAACAAAAATCCAGTTCTGATAAAAAATTACTAATCTTCATACCATTTCTAGCCATTTTTATAGCTTTCATACTCGCGGGACCTATTAATCTAGAAAGTTTCTCAATCTATTGGTGGGAAGGGATTTTTCTATACACCCTTCTTGGACTATTATTTTTAGCCGATTATAATGCAGAGGAAAATGCAGGTTCATTTCAAAATATAAGTTTTGGTAGAAATACATTTACTATTTATTTGGCAAAGATACTATTAAAGCTGAAAGATATTTTGATTTCAACTTTTATTTTCACAATAATATTTTACGGTATCTCATGTCTTTTCTCAGGTATGATTACAGTAGATATTACCAAAGATTTTATCTGCTTATTACTCATTGGTTTTTCTTCTGCTTGGACTCTGCCACTATTGTATTTTCTGTCAAAATGGGTAAACTCCTACCTTTTATTGGCTGTAAATTCCCTTATCTGCTTATTGGTTGCTCCTCTGATTACTCAGACATCGATTTGGTTTATATTTCCTTATACCTATCATTATAAAATTGCTCATGCTTTTTTGCATTTGAAACCATCAGGTGATTTAGATATAGCAGCAAGTGGGCTTGATACGATGACAATTTTAGTAGCAATGGGCCTATCAATCTTAGTTTTTGCGAGTTTCCTTAGTTTGTTGAAATGGAGGATAACAGATGAACAAAATTATAAAAAGCGAATTACTTAAGTGGAAGGGTTCTTTTGCTTTAAATCTTATTTTAGTTTTAGCAATTATCCAACTATTCACAATTCCTCTTTATTTACACTTTACTAATAATTTAGTTTTAGTTGAAAATATCATTTTTTTACCTATGCTAGGATATTGTATATTAGCATCAATTCTCTCTATTTTACTTCATGAACAAGAGGAGAAAGCAAATTCTTTTCAAAATATTAAAAGTGAAAAAAATAGATCCTCCATTTGGGGGATGAAACTGATTTCGGCAGATTTACTAATGGTTTTATTGGGTGTTCCAGTTTGGATAGTAGTAGGATTTGTTTTTGATAGACTTTCCTATTATGCATATGTCGGTGTGATTACTTGGTTATTATTAGTTTTGCTTAATCATTTTCATATGTTACTTAGTCTAATCATGGCAAAGGTGGGAAATTTAGTAATTGCTTTTATTGAGTGTTTGTTTATTATATTTGCGACAAACAAAGTGTTTCTAAATAGCTTATGGCTACCGATTGCTTTACCAGTTAATCTCATACTGGAATTTGGAGGAAACAAAATTTTTATAATCTTTGCGTATTTAATTGGTTTTATTATTTTGCTGTATTTTTGTAATTTAATCGCTATAACTGAGTTTGAAAATCAAAAAATAAAAAATCTATATAAGAAATTGTAGATTAGCGATACTATCCCCAAAAAATGAGACACAAGAAAAACACTTCTGTTGAAATCTAGTAAATTAGAAACAGAAGTGTTTTGTTATGGTCAAAAAAGCGTATTCAGTGGAAACTAAGTTAACCTGAATCGAAATGAAAAGGGCAGGTAAAACTAATAAGGTTGTTATGGAGACCCTAGGGATTAAGAATGTCAGTCAGATTTATACGTGGATGAGATGGTATGCGAATGAAGAACTTCATCATTTCAATCAACCTGTGGGGAAACAATATAAAGGGTTGGAACAATTATCTGAAGTGGAACAGTTACGCCTGCAGGTGGAACTCTTAAAAAAGTATCGGAGCTTGGTAAGGCAATCGCCAAAACAAGCCTTACAAGCTTGTGGAAGAGTACAAGAAAATCTATCCAGTGTCCGTCATTCTAGACTGTTTCGGTGTCAATCGCTCAATCTTCTTTCTACCGTTGGAAAGCAGGAGGCAAGAAAACTGAGAAGAATGATGAAATTGAAGAGAAAATTGAGCAACTCTGTATGGATAATCAGTGTATCTATGGTTATCGTACCATCATCCGATTACTCAAGAAGAGTTTTGAGCTCGTCGTTAATCGTAAGAAAGTCTATCGTATTACGAAAGAGGGAGGTTAGCTTTGTCGTATACGTCCTAAGAAGGCGCCCAATTTAGTAAAGCCATACTATCTGACAGGCAACAAACTAGACCGCCATTTCCTAGTAGATAAACCAATGGAGAAACTCATCACAGTCATCACTTATCTCTACTTTGGTAACTGTAAACTCTATCTCTCCTCTAACATGGATTTGTATAACCGTGAAATTGCGGCTTATACTATCTCAGATTACCAAGATACAGACTTTGTACTTGATACACTTGATTAACTGGAACTACCTAAGGGAACACCAGCAGATAATGCCTGTATCGAATAGTTCCATTCTGTCTTAAAGACTAAAACCTTCTATCTCCATAACTGGAGAACCTTAACCCAAGATAGTATAACAGATATTGTCAAAAAATTCATTACATTTTTGTCATCAGAAAACCACTAGCTGTGCTAGTGGTTCAGTGTAGCTTTCAGCGTGGTATAAAAAAATCCCCCTAAAATGATATATTAGAAAAGATTTCCCGACCACAAACTAATATACATAAGGAGGAGCCCTGATGAATCAGGATAATAATAGTTTAGCACAAACAACATGGAAATTTAAGTATCATATTGTTTTCGCCCCAAAATACCGTCGTCAAATTGTATACGGAAAATACAAGGCAAGCATCGGTCAGATCATACGTCAATTATGTGACCGCAAAGGAGTAGAGAGCCATGAAGCAGAAGTGTGTAAAGATCATATTCATATGTTAGTGAGTATCCCGCCCAAACTGAGTGTTTCATCCTTTATGGGGTATTTAAAAGGAAAAAGCAGTTTAATGATTTTTGATAGACATGCCAATCTGAAATATAGGTATGGAAATAGAAAATTTTGGTGTCGCGGTTATTATGTGGACACCGTAGGTCGCAATCAGAAGAAAATAGAAAACTATATTCGTCAACAATTACAAGAAGACGTCGTAGCAGATCAGCAAAGTTTATTTGAACCGTACGATTCCTTTACAGGAGAGAAAATTCGAAGAAATAGAGGGTAATAATCCGCTAGTCGGATTAGTGAGTAAAAGTGGTGCAAAAGGTTCTCACGGGTGGTTTTGATTATAATGAAACCAGAATTCAACAGCGATTAAACGACTTGTCCACGGTTCAATACAGATAATCAGCGCCTAAAAAGTGTTTTTATGCTGTCCCATTATCAGATTGCAGTGCCAGCCATTTACTATTTTTTATGTAGTTCTTAAGAATATTGAAATAAATCTTTCATTCATTTTTATATAAAAAAATTGTCAATCTTTCTATTTATGAACAAATTCTGAACTAAGTGTTTTACAATATACCTGTTCGAACAAATAAAAAATAATTGGAGGAAATTTATAATGAACAATGAAGATTTCAATTTGGATCTCATCACAATCTCAAAGGAAAATAACTCAGGAGCTTCACCTCGGATTACTAGTAAATCTTTGTGTACTCCAGGGTGTAAGACCGGTATTTTGATGACTTGTCCGCTAAAAACTGCAACCTGTGGTTGTCATTTCGGATAAAATTTGATTTGTTTGGCAACTATCTTGTTTCAAATCCCGACTGAGAATGAATAGAAGTATCTATCCCCTTAGAAGCAAATCTTTGCTCATTACTCGCAGTATTTGTTGAGGATATTACCTCTTGGATGAACAAGTCTATTGTTAAAATAAAGGTAGTGGATAGATAGCTTACTACCTTTATTTTTATAAGTTTCTAAATTTATATTTAGAGATTTATAAAAATAATTTAGAAAAGAGAAAAAAGTAATGGAAAATAGATATATTGCGAATAATTTTTTGGTCCGTAACGCAATTACTGGAATACATGGGTTGTTAGAATGTGATTATAATTCATTTCTAGAAACTATAAGAGAGAATAAGATATTCCAGGAGCAACTATTTGTAGCTAGCAGGAGTTTATATGAATCGCTTCAAAAATATTATAGTGGCGATTCAATGAAAAAGAAAAAAATCAACCAATTATCAGAATCTGTATATAAATATTATAAGCGTAGTAAGGAGCGATCAACACCATTTGGCTTATTTAGTGAAACTTCAATAGGTTCATTTTCTTCTAAAGAGAAATTAAACTTGAATGGAAAAACATCTAAAAAAGTACTCTTGGATTTAGAGTGGTTAATACGTCTAGTTTTTAAAATTGAGAAGGAATATTCTCGAAAATTAGCCTATAAAATAAATACAGCCAACTATCAATTTGGAGACAGAGTTGTTCAACTGTATTCTATAAATGATACCAAGACTGAAGAAGTCAACATAAAATTCACTAAAGTTTATCAACTTATTGATGAGCTTTGTTGTGATAAGTATGTATATTTTAACTGTATTATAGAAAAACTTGTTAAATCTTATGGTGAAGAATATAGAGATATTGCAACATCATATATTATGAGTTTGATCGATAATCATTTTCTAATTTCAAATATTAATTCAGAATTGATAGTGAATTTTAAATTTGAAGAATTCATTTCCAAAGTCAAAGAAATCGATAAGCAAAATCTTTATTACTTTAAACTATTAACAATTAGCCACTTAATTGTTGAATACTCTACATTGGAAATTGGAGACGGGATTGAAAAGCTTAAAGAAATCTACAAGTTAATGTCATCATTGGTTGAAACTCCTAATTTTCTTCAAATTGATCTTTATAATGATGCTCAAATCCAATTAGGTAATGAAAATAAAACACAGATAGTAGAATTTGCTGAATTTCTAGTAAGCAATTCAGATCATGTAAAACGGACTTATTTAGATGATTATAAAGAAAAGTTTTTAGAGAAGTACGGAGTAAATAGAGAAGTTCAGTTGATGGAGTTGTTTGATTCTAATCTAGGAGTAGGTTCTCCATATGGATATCAGCATCCTAAAAATGATTTCTGGGAATCTGCACCTTCTACTATATATTTTAATGAAAAAGAAGAATTAGAATATCTCAATAAGTTTGAAAAAGCCTTAGAAACAGGTGAAAATATTCAACTTTATAATGGAGAAGATTTTTTTAGTCAAGTCAAAGATAAAATCAATGTAGGATTTGAGTTGTTTTTTTATGTCAGTAAAGTAGATGGCAAAAGTGTACTAAACTTAACTAATACAGGGTGTTCTAAGCATCTAGGGGCTAGCTCAGGCAGGTTTTCTATCCTATCGGATAAATTGGAACATTATCATCGAAGCATCACTCAAATTGTTGAGAAAAATAATCAAGCATCAGGGTATAATTCTTGTGAAATAACATTTTTACCAGAGAATCTTCGTCATGCTAATGTTATGCGTACAACAAATGTCAGAGAAAAAGTATTATCACTTTTTACGAATATGGATAAGAGAAATCAAATTTTATCTGACATATATATTGGTATTGATTCTAAGAATAGTTTTTATGCTAGAAGTTTCAAAACTGGAGAATTTTTAAAATTTTATAGTACAAATATGTACAACCAAATGATGTTTAGCAATGAATTACGATTTTTAAGTGAGATCTCCCAAGAAGATCATTTCGGAATATTTCCTTGGGAGATGGTTTATCAAAAATTTTCTCATATTCCTAGAATCTTATTTAAGGATATTATTGTTGCTCCTGAACGTTGGAGGTTTAGTGGAAAGATGTTGTCAAAGGATATTCATCAGATTATTCTTGAAAACAATCTTCCGATAAAATTTTATGTTGATAACAGTGATAATCGAATATTAATTAACCGTAATAATCCACTAGATAATCAACTTTTTGAAGATATTGTAAGAAAAAATAGTAATAAAAATGAAGAATTATATCTATCAGAGTGTATTTTTGATTCACACCTTGTAGAGAAGAGATCTACAACACATGTTTCTGATATAGTTGTTCCAGTATTCGTTAAGGATGAATTTAAAGAACCTAGGTGCATAAAAGAAATATTACCAGAAGTTATTCCGACAAATGTCAGACAGAAACTACCATTTGATGAATGGCTCTACTTTAAATTATATATGTCGGCAGATAGGCAAGAGGAATTTCTTTCGGATATAATGCCTCAAATTTTGAATTTAGTAAATTTAGATGATGGGATGAGCTTCTATATCAGATATACTGATCCAAAATTTCATATCCGACTAAGGATAAGAACCCAGAATTTATATAAAAGTTTTGAAAAAATTCAAGAGATTTTTCAACTTTGCATACAAAACAAGTTAATATCAAATATAGATATTTCAACGTATGACAGAGAAATCGAAAGATATGGAGGGCTAGAAAGAATTCTTTTGGTAGAAGAAATTTTTTGTCTAGATACTGAAATAGTCATCAATTCATTAAGTTTAATTCGGCAGAAAAGATTAGATTTAACCCCAGATGATCTGGCAATAATATTTAACTACTTTTATCTCAAATCATTTTTTAAAGATAACAATAAAGAAATAATACAATTTTTAGAATTTGCCTGTCCAGAGCATTTAGACAGTCAAAATAGAGATAAAAATAGAAATACTGCATTAATTGATTTGTTTTTAATAAAGGGATATTTAATAAATCTTCTTCCAGAACTATCTAAACTATGTCGAAGACTTAAGAAACTATCAGACAGTTGTATTCAGTTATCAGATGACTATACATATATCATTTATGATAGTATCATTCATGTACACAATAATCGCTTATTTGGTATAAAGAGAGAAAATGAGACTAAGATTTATGCTATAATTCGCGGATTGATAATCAGTGAAGAATTTAGGAATGGGCACAATCATGGATAAATTTACACTAAAAAATTTTTTTCAAACAATTTTGACAATTCCTAAAACAATAAGATTAATTTTTCGAATAGAAAGAAAATATGCTAGCTATCTAATAATTTTAAACATATTACAATCAATAATTCCTTTAGCAAGCTTATTTATCTATCAAGAATTAATCAATGCTGTTTTAAAAAAAGGAAGTAACATTTTTTCAGTATTAATTATCTATATATTAATGCAAATACTGCTATCAATACTAAGTCAGTTAAATTCATATATAAGTGATAAATTTAACATGAACTTGTCCTATAATCTCAATTTGAAGTTATTGAAAAAAACATCATCTCTAAATTTAATAGATTTTGAACAAGCAGATACATACAATCTCATTGAAAAAATTGTACAAGATAGTACATATAAGCCGTTCCAACTTTTCAATGCTATCATTGGTGTGATTACAGGGTTTCTATCTTTATTAACAAGTATTATTTATGTGTCCACTTGGAATGTGGCAGTATCGACTTCTTTGCTGATGATTCCTGTTGTTTCCTTAGTAATTTTTATGCGTGTTGGTCAGCTAGAATTTTTGATTCAATGGGAGCGAGCAAATTCGGAGAGGGAAGTTTGGTACATCAATTATCTTCTTACTCATGATTTTTCATTTAAAGAGATTAAGCTAAATGGCATTAGTCAATATTTCATAGATAAATATGGAACATTAAAAAGAAATTTTATGAATCAAGATTTGAATATTTCGAAAAAGAAAGTTCTTTTCAGAGGAAGTTTGGATATTTTATTGAATTTTATTAATGGAATAGCTATTTTTATGATGATACAGTCAATTCGAAGTGGTAAACTTTTAGTAGGTAATTTTGTAAGCCTTATTCAGGCAATAACTCGTGTAAATACCTACTCACAATCTATGATCCAAAATACTTATATCATCTATAACACAAGTTTATTCATGGAACAATTATTTAAATTTTTTGATATGGAAGTAAGTAATATTTCAATTCAGAATAGTAAAATCTCAAGAATTGAAAAGCGCATTGACAAAATAAAAGTCAAGAATCTCTCTTTTATCTATCCAGGAAGTGTCAAAAAAACTTTAGAAGATATTAATGTTGAGTTTAATAAGGGTGAACTTGTAGCAATTGTGGGGAAGAATGGTTCTGGTAAGAGTACCTTAGTAAAATTACTATCTGGATTATACCAACCTTCAGAGGGCCAAATATATTATAATAACGAATCTAGTGATGTTCTGGACTTGAGTTATTATCAAAATAATGTTTCTGTTCTTTTTCAGGATTTTGTGAAGTTTGAATTATCTGTGAGAGAAAATATCGGCCTAAGTGATATAAATAGTATATCTGACTCCAAAATAAAGAAACATATTGATAACTTAAAATTAAATTTCTTAACCGCAGAAAACAATTTCAACCTTAATCAGCGTTTAGGGACCTGGTTTAATGATAGTAGACAAATTTCAGGAGGACAATGGCAAAAAGTAGCATTGGCTAGGACTTTTTTCAAACATGCAGGTGTATATATTTTGGATGAGCCAAGTTCAGCGCTTGATCCTGTTTCAGAGAAAGAAATATTTGATGAATTTGTAACCCGTTCTAAAGATAAGATTGCTGTGTTTATATCACATAATATAATGGCTGCGAGTAGAGCAAATCGAATTATAGTTATGCAAGATGGGCATATTATTGATGAAGGAAACCATGATGAACTTATAAGTAAATCCAAATATTATAGGGAACTTTACTTTTCAGAAAAGTACGAGGAGGAGTCTGATGAATGAAAAGAAAGTTATTGTTGATTTATCTGAGAAAGTATTTGCTAAATTTGATGAGCAGTTAAAAATATATGCAGAACAACAAAATTATGATTTATTGACATTGTCTTCTGGTTTACCTGGATTGATATTGTTATCCTCAGAATTGACAAGTTTAACTAGTGAAAGAAAATATTCAGTTAGGACTGATCGATATATTGATTTTATGATTAAACAGATGAGAAGCTATGGTGTTTTATCGGATTCTTTATTTTCAGGAGTTTCAGGAATTGGAATAA
Organism: Streptococcus pseudopneumoniae; assembly: GCF_001072315.1. Taxonomy (GTDB): domain Bacteria; phylum Bacillota; class Bacilli; order Lactobacillales; family Streptococcaceae; genus Streptococcus; species Streptococcus pseudopneumoniae_R. Next base: position 17,168 of record NZ_JVLI01000018.1, read on the forward strand.
GCCTTCTTCATTTAGTTGAAGAACATCCAGAATATCATAACTTATTGATTAGTTTTAATAAATATATTAAGTACTATTCGTTAAATAAGATTGAAAATTTAGATATTAAGAATATCTCACCTACTGATTATGACATCATAGAAGGAGTATCTGGAGTATTAGTTTATCTTTTATCTCAGGAGCAAGGAAAAAATGATTATACAATAAACCGAATTATCAATTTCTTATCTGAATTTTCACTAAAAAATTCTACTTTAACAGGCTTTTATGTAAAATCAAACAATCAAATGTCCAAGACAGAGTCTAAGCTTTATCCGTTAGGATGTCTGAATTTTGGTTTGGCACACGGTCTTGCTGGTGTTGGTGTAATGTTGTCATATTCAAAATTAAAAGGCTATTCTAATGAAAAATCCATTGAAGCAATCAAAAAAATTATAATGTTATACGAAAAACACGAGTTAAAAAACTATATGTGGAAAGAGGGATTAAGTGATATTGAACTAAAGAAAACAGAAAAAAGCAATTTACAGTATGAATTTATTCGAGATGCGTGGTGCTACGGTAGCCCAGGAATTAGTTTACTATATCTGTATTCAAGTTTGGCTCTAGAAGATAAGAAACTAAAATCTAAAGCTTGTAACATCTTGAAAGCATCCATCAGGAGAAGTAATGGTTTAGAACAATCTATTTTATGTCACGGATTTTCTGGAGCAATTGAGATTTGCCTATTTTTTAAAAAAATTTATAAAACAAATGATTTTGATGACTGTATAATATCTCTTAAGGAAAAGTTAATTAGTGATTTTAGAGAAGACATGACATATGGTTTTAATACTACCGCGGAATTTGAAAATATAAAAACAAATGATAATCTTGGTTATTTAGATGGAATAATTGGAATTCTGTTAACAATGATTGAACTAAATAACTTAAAGGTTACAACAAATTGGAAAAGGGCACTCTTACTATTTGATGATGTTATAAACGAGGTGAAGTAGCATGAGGAAAATTTTATTTAGCTTAGTTGTTCTTATTGGAATTTGCACTTTAGTTGCATGTAGATTGGTAGACAATAAAACAATAGAGCTTCATGATCAATCATTTAATCAATTTACATATAAAGGAAATGATTATACAATCATGAATCAAATCGTTGATGAGAATGACCTAGGTACTGTGAAGGAATCTTTTATTAAAACACTAGTAATAGATAAAAAGACCCAGAAAGTTATTAGCAAAAGTAACAGTGATACAATATCATTATCATATAATGGACTCTATAATCTTAGTGACGGATTAGCTATTTCTATAAATGATTCTTATTATAAGGTTTCTTTGAGTTCGGATGTAAAATCCAATAATGAAATGCTGAACTTGGAAAAGTTCAAGAATAATTCAGTAGATGGGAACCTTTCAGTTGATTCATCTGATTGCAGGATAGTCAAATTTAATAATAGGAAATTTCATATTTCATCTGAGATTGTATCTGATGATAAACTAAAAGAATTTCTTGGAGTAATAGCAGATTTAAAAATATTTATTTTAAATACGGGACAAGAAATTCCTAAATCAGAATTAAATAAAATAGATTATTTTGGATCTAATTCTGATGAAAAAATAGAAGTTTGGGATTACGGAGAAGTTTATTTGTTAGCAGAAGAAGGAACCATAGCGATTGAGATTAATAATGAATATAGAATAGCTCGCATAGAATAAATTATAGATTATCTAGGTATTATATTGCTTATATAACAAAATATCTCATTGGTATCTATAAACAGAAACTTATTAAAATCATGACCACCCGTCAAACGGGTGGTTTGTCCCAGGGCTATAAGCCCAAATTACCAGCCAG
>NZ_JVLI01000019.1:0-8917 GCF_001072315.1 Streptococcus pseudopneumoniae
CCGTACTCAAGTACAGCCTGCGGCTAGCTTCCTAGTTTGCTCTTTGATTTTCATTGAGTATCAAAAGCCCGATGTTTCCATCAGGCTTCTTTTCTATCCATGTACACGTTTCATATAGTCTTGGTAACTTTCAGTATCCATGAGTTTTTTAGCATTCTTGACGCGATCTGCTGTTGGTGGTTTAACCCCTTCGAGTGAATATGGAATTCCCAATTCACGCCATTTAAACTCACCCATGGTGTGATAAGGTAGAATTTCAAACTTATCAACATTTTTGAGGGTCTTGACAAACTTACCAAGTTCAATCAAGTCATCATCTCTATCTGTCAATCCTGGAACTAGCACGTGGCGAATCCAGACAGGTTTTCCAATATCTGATAGATACTGGGCACAGGCCAAGATATTTTTATTGGTTTGGCTAGTAACAATCTTGTGCTGTTCTTCGTTGATTTCCTTGATATCCAAGAGGACCAAGTCAGTGACAGCCATGAGTTTGTCAAACTTCTCAAGGTAACGTGGTTTATTACGGAAAGGAAGGGCACAGGTATCCAAGGTACAGTGGATTCCTTGTTCCTTAGCCTTGGTAAAGAGGGCAATCAAGAAATCAATCTGCAAGAGGGCTTCTCCTCCACTGACTGTAATCCCACCCTTATTTCCCCAGAAACCGCGGTAACGCAAGGCTTCTGTCAAGACATCATCTACCGTCCGTTCACGTGACTTATTAGACTCCATAGCCCAAGTGTCCGGGTTGTGGCAATACTGGCAACGCATGTGACAGCCCTGCAAAAAGACAATAAAGCGAATACCAGGCCCATCTACTGACCCAAAGCTTTCTGTCGAATGCACCATTCCTGTCACTTGTCCATAATCAATTGTTTCTTCAGACATATCGTTACCTTCCTTGAAAACGTTTTATAGTTTTATTATATCATGACTTGAAGGAAAAACAAGATTTTTGCCTATTTTTTAGAAAGCAATCTGTTTTTCAATTTCATTTTCAATGACTTATCATTTTATTCTTCAAAATCAAAGCCATACAAGGTTGCAAAGTAGTCCTCAGGGCGCTCTGCTCGGCGTATTTGACGGGCTTTGCCTTCTTCGGTATAGAGGATTTCCGCAGAACGAAGTTTGGCATTGTACTGGTAGCCCATTGAAAAACCGTGAGCACCTGTATCATGAATTACCAGCAAATCACCGATTTCTGTATGAGGCAGTTCGCGATTCACTGCAAATTTATCATTGTTTTCACAGAGTGAACCAACCACATCTACCACTTCAGCTGGTCCATCTGGATGTGTCACGTTAGTAATATGATGGTAAGCTCCGTACATAGCCGGACGCATGAGGTTGACTGCTGATGCATCCACACCTAGATAGGTACGGTAGGTTTTCTTCTTATGGGTAACTCTTGTGACCAAAGCACCGTGAGGTGCCAACATAAAACGACCCAATTCGGTGAAAATCTTAACCTGACCAAGACCTGCTGGCGTAAGGACCTCTTCATACACCTTACGAACTCCCTCACCAATCAAGGCAATATCATTTGGCTCCTGGTCTGGACGATAGTTGACTCCAATACCGCCAGAAAGATTGATAAAGTCTAGCAAAATCCCCAACTTTTCCTTGATTTCAACAGCCAATTCAAAAAGCTGACGCGCCAACTCTGGATAATAGAGATGGGTCACGGTATTGGACGCTAGGAAGGAGTGAAGCCCAAAAGTCTTGGCTCCTTTTTCCTTCAAGATGGCAAAAGCTTCAAATAGCTGGTCCTTGGTCATACCAAACTTGGCCTCCCCAGGATTATCCATAATGTCTGTCCCCAGTTCAAAAACGCCGCCAGGATTGTAACGACAAGAGATGATTTCTGGAATGCCTGCTGCTCTCTCCAGATGTTCAATATCTTCAAAGGCATCCAAGTTAATAGTCGCACCCAATTCACGCGCATAGGCGTATTCCTTGTCTGGCGTGTTGTTTGAAGAGAACATAATCTCAGAACCAGGGAAATTCAGTTTATGACTCATCAAAAGCTCTACATAACTAGAGCAGTCCACACCACAGCCTTCCTCTTGGAGAATTTTCAAAATAGCTGGGGTTGGAGTAGCCTTAACTGCAAAATATTCCTTAAAGCCCTTGTTCCACGAAAATGCTTGGTTGACGGCTCTTGCCTTCTCACGAATCCCCTTCTCATCATACAAGTGAAAGGGAGTTGGGAACTCGGCAACAATCGCTTCTAAGTCTTCTTTTTTGATAAATGGTGTTTTCATAAGTTTCCTTCTATTCTATTTGCAAAGAAAGGCTGGGACAATCGTTCCAACCTTTAGTTCTATCTCTTATTTATCTTCGTCAAAGATATTGCCAACCTCAACATCGATGGCTTGGTTCTTGACATCAATATTGGTTACCTTCAAGAGTGACTTGTAGTCAAACTGCTTTTCGCGTTCTTCTTGAGCATTATCCGCAAAGACCGCTACACCTGCCAATTCTGAATCAAACTCACGCAAGAGGCTGATCATCCCATTGACAGTTCCTCCACCTTTCAAGAAATCATCCACAATCAAGACACGGCTGCCTGCCTTGAGACTGCGTTTTGAAAGGAACATTTTCTCAATACGGTCACCACTTGAACCTGATACATAGTTGACGCTAACTGTTGAACCTTCGGTAATTTTCAAGTCACGGCGTACAATGACAAAAGGAACATTGAGGACATTGGCAACTGCATTTGCAAGTGGAACACCCTTAGTCGCTACTGTCATAACCGCATCAATTTTTTGGTCCATAAAGCTCTTGGCAATAATGCGACCAATATTTTTCAAGATAGCTGGTGTGCTAAGTAAATCAGATAGGTAGATGTAACCACCTGGCAAGATACGGTCACTTTCTGACAACTTGGCACGCAAGTCCTCGACCATTTCCTTGGCATCATGGCTTGAGATTGATGGTGTAAAAATGACACCACCACCAGCACCAGTTACTGTCTGGATATGACCGATTTCAATTTCCTCAAAGGCACGTTTGATAATGACGATATCTTCTGAGATGGATGATTTAGCAGATTCATACTTTTCAGCAAAAGTATTGAGACTAGTTAGTTTATAAGGATTATTAATCAAATAGTTGGAAATGACAACCATCCGATCACTTCTTCTTAATTTCATTTCTATTTCCTATTCCATTTTTATTCAAAAAATCAAAAAGCAAACTAGAAAGCTGGTCGCTGGTGGTTCAAAACACTGTTTTGAGATTGTCGATAGAACTGACAAGGTCTGTAATATACCTGCATATATACATACAACAAGGCGATGCTACCCTAGTTTGAAGAGATTTTCGAAGAGTATTCATTTTTGTCTTTTACTTATTATACCATATTCACATAAAAAAACGAACATTCTTATCCTAAAAAATGCTCATTTTTCTTAAATTATTAATCTAAATCTGGTTTATAGAAGGAACGATTGTCCATAGCGAAGATTTTATTGGTCATCTCTCCTTTATCTACCAAAGCCAGAGCTGTTGACATCATCATCATGCTTGCATCCAGATTGTCAATCATATGGATAATCTCTGCCTCCATAATGCGTGGACGGACTGGGCTTCCATACTCAAGTAAGCCGTGGTGACTGAGGATAACGTGACGAAGCAAAACGACTTCTTCCTTGGTATCATCGATGCCGAGTTCCATCACTGTCTTGGTAATTTCACTATCAATCAGAGCGATATGCCCAAGAAGATTGCCTCGCACTGTGTACTCAGTCTGGTCTGGCCCCGTCAACTCAATGACCTTAGCCAAGTCATGCAGCATAATCCCTGCATAGAGCAGGCTCTTATTGAGTTGAGGATAAATTTCGCTAATAGCATCCGCCAAACGCACCATGGTCGCCGTATGATAGGCCAAGCCCGTTTCAAAGGCATGGTGGTTGGTCTTGGCAGCTGGATAGGAGTAGAATTCCTTATCATACTTGGTGTAGAGCTTTCGGACAATACGTTGCCAAACAGGATTTTCAATTTTGAAAATCATTTGCGACATGTAGTCACGGATTTCCTTGACATCAACTGGCGACTTGACCTTGAAATCGGCTGGATCATTGGGTTCACCGGGTTGAGGCAGGCGAAGAGTAATTTGATTGACTTGAGGGGTATTGTTATAAACTTCTCGGCGTCCTTTCATGTGGACAACCTTACCTGCGGTAAAGGCCTCAATGTTATGAGGTTGGGCATCCCAGAGCTTCCCATCAATCTCGCCACTATCATCTTGGAAGGTAAAGGCTAGGTAGTTTTTCCCAGCTCGAGTTTGCCTCAGGTCAGCTGATTTGATTAGGTAAAAGCCTTCAAATAGCTCATCTTTTTTCATGTGACTAATCTTCATATTCTTCCTCATTTTCTTGGAAATGGAGTAGATCAAGCGCAGGCTCACCTTCTGATAACTCAATGTGACGGAGCGTTCGCTCGATAGCTGTAGTGCGACGGTTTAATAATTCATCAATATTGCCAGAGGCATGTTGAAGATGTTTTTGTGCCTTGACCAGAATGCCACCAAACTTGCCAAACTCGGTTTTAACGCTAGCAAGGGTCTTACTGATATGGTCGGCACTCTTTTGGATATTGAGAGTCTTGAAGCCAACCGATAGGGAGTTGAGCAGAGCTGACAGGGTACTTGGACCTGCGACAATAATCTGCTCCTCCCGTCTCAAGTCATCAAAGAAAACCGGATTGCGGACGATTTCTGAGTAGAGACCTTCTGTCGGAACAAATAAAACTCCAAAATTGGTCGTCCGAGGCGGTGCTATGTACTTGTTCCTAATATCCTTAGCAAAACGCTTGACACTTGCTAGGAGTGACTTACGACAGCGTTCGATTTCGTCCTTGTCACCTGCTTCATAGGCTTCTTCTAAGCGGTAATAATCTGCCAGTGGAAACTTAGAGTCAATTGGTAGATAGACGTACTCTTGCTCGCCTTGTCCAGGCAGCTTGATGGCATACTCCACTCGTTCACTGGAGTTTTCAACCGTTGCGTATTCTCGTTCATACTGGGCAGGGGTCATGATGTCTTCGATGATTTGCCCCAGTTTCAATTCTCCCAGAATCCCTCGCGTCTTGGTTCCGGAGAGAACCTTATTAAGAGCACCGACATCACGGGCAACTGTCTGCATTTCTCCCAAACCTCGATTGACAGACTCCAGTTGTTTGGAAACTGTCTCAAAGGAGGCTTGTAAACGAGTCTGCAAGGTCTTTTCTAGTTTTTCCTCGACTGTCTGGCGCATTTGTTCCAAACGTTGCTCATTTGATTCCTGCAAGGCTTGGAGACGTTGGTCAGTCTTATCCCTAGTTTGCAAGAGATTATCTGTCATTTCTTGACGAACCTGAGTCAGACCTTGGTGCAATTCGATTCGCACTTCTTGCAAACGGTCGCTAACAGCCACTTCCAAGTCTTTCTGGTCTAACTGGCTGGCTTGTCTGGCTTGCTCAAAACGATAATCCAACTGGTCTGACAAATGATCTGCCTGATCCTCCAAGCTCTTACTTAAATGTTTCTCCTGTTTATCCTGCCTTTGCCAAATCAGAAAGGGTCCAGCTAGGTTGGCAATTAATAATAGAACAAGTAAACTTTCCATCCTACCTCCTGTCCTTACTATGCAGCACGACCACATAGCCATCCGGGCAAGTCACCGAAACTTCCCTATCTATATATTCGTTAGAAGCGTACACTTTTTTAAAGAAAAAATTTTCCTCTGTCAACTCATACTTAGTTCCGAGAATGGTCAGCTGGCTATCCCGAACTGGCATAAAGGCTAGATAGTCGTAGTCTGAACGGGGATGTAGCTGACTGGTCCCTTCTGGACAATAAGTAATCAAGTTTTGTCCATCCTCAATCTCTATCTGGCGCATATAAGGTGCCAACTTGGGATTACTAGGTAAAAAGACATTAGCCAGCATATGATCAATACGTCCACCCAAAGCACCGAAAATAGTAATCTCAGCCTGAGGATTGTTCTTAAAGATAGTCAAGAGAGCCAATTCCAGATCTGTATCATCCTTTTCTGGTCGCGCTTGGACAAAATACTGGGCACGTTTTTGAATCACCTGCCGCTCTTCTTCGGTCACAGAATCAAAATCTCCGACTGCTAGAGCAAGAGGCAAATCTTCTTCCAAGACCCAGAGCGAGCCTCGATCCACACCGACAAAAGCATCAAAATCTGTCCGATAATGACCGCGGTCTCCGCCTGCAAAAACTGCAACCCTAGTCCAGTTGTTTTCTGAGAGTTTGTACTCGCTCATTGACATCTCCCTTAAAGACATAGGAACCTGCTACAAAAACGGTCGCACCAGCTTCTTTGGCTTGGGCAATAGTTTGATCATCAATCCCGCCATCCACTTCGAGTTCAAAGTTCAAGCCTTTTTCCTGACGAAGGGCAACCAACTCACGAACCTTATCCATGGTCTCTGGTAGAAAGGCTTGCCCACCGAAGCCTGGGTTAACCGTCATGACTAAGACTTGGTCAACTAGGTGAAGAACGTGCTTAATCGCTTCAACAGACGTACCAGGGTTAATGACAACCGAAGGCTTGACACCGAGTGAACGAATCTTTTGGAGGGCGCCATGAATATGAGGCGTTGCTTCCACATGAATGCTGATGATATCCGCACCTGCACGCGCAAAATCTTCTAAATGATGCTCAGGGTTTGACACCATCAAGTGGCAATCAAAGACCATCTTGCTATGAGGACGAAGACTCTCGACCACACCCGCACCAAAACTGATTTGCGGTACAAAATGACCATCCATGATATCGATATGGGCATATTCTGCCCCTGTTGCTTCTAGACGTTTGATTTCACGTTCAAAGTTGGCATAATCTGCTGCCAGAATTGACGGAGCAATCTTGTATTGAGACATAGGTTTCTCCTTATTTTGGAATTTTTTTGCTGACTTTTTTATAGGTTTCCCTGCGATTTTCAATTTCGCTGAGGAATTGCAGGTAGTTGTCAAAACGGAAGGGCGCAATGGTACCTTCTTCAACTGCTGGCTTGACCGCACAGGACGGCTCATGGGTATGGGTACAAGTACGGAACTTACAATCTAGGCTAACAGTATCAATCTCTGGAAAAGCCTGATTAAGGTCTTCAGCCGTTGTCACTTCATAATCCAGCGATGAAAATCCCGGTGTATCTGCGATTTTACCCCCATTGAGGTTGTAAAAGCTAACAGCTCGAGTGGTATGACGCCCGCGACCCAGACTGTCTGAGATTTCTCCCGTTTCAAGATTAAGGTCTGGTGCGAATTTATTGAGAAGAGTTGACTTCCCAACACCTGTCTGCCCCATAAAGACTGTAACCTTGCCTGTTAACAAGGGCAAAAGTTCTTCTTTACTGGTCACAAAGTCATAGCCGATGTCACCATAAGTCTGTTCATAAAAATCCAGTTCTTCCCTATCTTCCAACAAATCCATTTTAGAAATATAAACGATGGGATGAATGTCCTTGTGCTCCAAAAGAACCAAGAAACGATCCAACAAATTGCTGTTAAAATCAGGTTCCTTGACGGACATGATTACTACAGCTTGGTCAATATTGACAATGGGCGGACGGACCAGACTGTTTTTTCGTTCGTAAATCTTGAGAATATAGCCTTCTGAATTTTCCTCGGCAGAAAAATCGACCCAATCCCCAACGTAAGGGGTATGACCCTTTTTACGGAAATTCCCACGCGCTCGTGTTTGATAGACCTGGCCATCACTCTCTACATAGTAGAACCCAGCCAAGGCTTTAATGATTTGTCCCTGCATCTTAGAGTCCTTGCCCTTTAAGTGCATCTGCTAGGCTGGCAAACTCTTCCAAGCTGAGAGCTTCCCCACGCACACTTGGTGACAAGCCTGCCTGATCTAAAGCTTTGGTCAATTTGTCCTTGACTTCCTCGGTCTTGCCAAAGTAACCTGTCAGGTTGTTCCACAAGGTCTTGCGTCGATGAGTGAAACTAGCCTTGGAAACCTTAAAGAAAAAGTTCTCGTCTTCCACTGCTACGGCTGGCTCTGGACGGCGCACCATTTTCAAAATAGCAGAGTCCACGTTTGGCGCTGGCACAAAGACCGTACGAGGCACGATAAAGGCAACCTTGGCTGTCATGTAATACTGCACAGCGATTGACAAACTGCCATAAGCCTTGGTATTCGGTTGAGCAGAGATGCGATCCGCCACTTCTTTTTGCATCATGACCACAAACTCACTAAAAGGAATACCACTCTCGATCAAGTGCATGAGAATAGGCGTCGTGATGTAATAAGGCAAGTTGGCCACTACCTTGATTGGCAGGTCAGGATTTTTAAAATTTTGGATATGTCGCGCCAAATCGACCTTGAGAATGTCTTCGTTGACTACGGTCACATTATCAGAATCACGCAAGGTATCTGCCAAAATCGGCACCAAACGGTGGTCGATCTCAAAGGCCCTGACCTCTGCTGCACGCTCTGCTAAAAACTCGGTCAAGGCACCAATACCTGGCCCGATTTCGATGACATTAACCTGGTCGTCAATCTCAGCCGTATCCACGATTTTTTGAAGGATATTGGTATCCGTCAGGAAATTTTGTCCGAAAGACTTTTTAAAGGTAAAACCGTGACGCTCCAGCACTGCCTTGGTCACGCTATAATCTGCAATTCTCATCTATTCTCTTTTCTATTATCTGTTACTACTATTGTAACACATTCCCCTTGTATTTTGGGGGTGAAAATCATACCAAAAAACTATCTTTCCTCGTGAAGAAAGGTAGTCTTGGAAATTTTTAAAGGGGGACTTAGCGCTTCTCGCGAAACATACGTTCATACTCTTCGAAAATCAAATTCAAACCACGTCAGCTTCACCTTGCCGTATATATGTGACTGACTTCGTCAGTCTTATCTACAACCTCAAAACAGTGTTTTGA
>NZ_JVLI01000020.1:0-265 GCF_001072315.1 Streptococcus pseudopneumoniae
TCCAGCTAAAGACAAAGTAGTAAAAGTTGGAAATGTGGAAAAGATAGTGTCACCTATAGAAATCACTGAGTTGAGAAAAGATAACCCTGAACTTCCAAAAGGAAAAGAAGAGGTTGAAGATGCAGGTGAGCAAGGGGAAACAACCGTCACTAAAACTTATGAAGTTAATCCGGAGACAGGAGAGTTATCAAATCCAGTAGAAAAAACTGAAACAACTAAAGCTATGCGCCAAAAAGTAATCTTGGTTGGTACTAAAGAAGACACT
>NZ_JVLI01000021.1:0-6789 GCF_001072315.1 Streptococcus pseudopneumoniae
AAACTAGGAAGCTAGCCGCAGGCTGTACTTGAGTACGGCAAGGCGAAGCTGACGTGGTTTGAAGAGATTTTCGAAGAGTATTAAAATAATTTTAAGTAACTTTAGTGAGTCTAAGAAAAAACTCCTGGAGTAAAAAATTGCCCTCTATAGAAAAACGAACCAGCTTGACTGATTCGTTTCGTGACTGCTAAGTCCTACTTCCGATACATTTTAAACTGTAGGAAGAGGTCGCTATATTTTCCTGTCCATTTATGGTCAAATTTCTCATAAACTTCTAGGTGTTTCATGGTTTCAGCATCTGGATAGAAGGCCTTGTCTTCTTTTTTCTCCTCTGGGAGCAATTCCTTAGCTGGTAGGTTTGGTGTTGAATAGCCAACATACTCCGCATTTTTGAGAGCATTTTCGGGTTTCAACATAAAATTGATAAAAGCATAGGCTGCATCTTGGTTTTTGACTGTTTTGGGAATAACCATATTGTCAAACCAAAGGTTGCTGGCTTCTGTCGGTACCACATAGCGTAGATTTTCGTTTTTTTCTAGCATTTGGCTGGCTTCACCAGAGAAGGTCACGCCGATTGCAGCGTTATTCTGAATCATGTAGCCCTTCATCTCGTCCGCCACAATAGCCTTGATATTTGGAGTCAGTTTATAGAGCTTATCCACTGTCTCTTCCAACTGCTGGGGATCCTTGGAGTTGAGGCTGTAACCGAGGGAATTGAGCCCCAGACCCAGCACCTCACGCGCCCCATCAAAGAGCATGATAGAGTTCTTATACTCTGGCTTCCAGAGGTCGTCCCAATGTTCAGGCGCTTCCTCTACCATGGTTTCATTGTAGACAATTCCCAAGGTTCCCCAGAAGTAAGGGATAGAGAATTTATTACCTGGGTCAAAGGACTGGTTGAGGAACTCTGGTCCGATATTTTCAAGACCTTCAAGTTTTGAATAGTCAAGCGGTACCAAGAGGTCTTCGTCCTTCATCTTGTTAATCATGTATTCACTAGGTATGGCAATATCGTAGGTCGTTCCACCCTGCTTAATCTTGGTATACATGGCTTCGTTGGAGTCAAAGGTCTCGTACTGGACTTGGATGCCTGTCTCTTCTGTGAATTGCTCCAAGAGTTCAGGATCGATATAGTCTCCCCAGTTGTAGATAACCAGTTTTTGACTATCTCGACTATTGATTTTACTATCTAGATGCGTCGCAACTCCCCACAAGACGAGGATAATCGCTGCAATTCCTGCTAAAAATGAATAGAGTTTTTTCATGCTTGCTCCTCCTTCTCACGTGAGATAAAGTAATATCCAACCACTAGGATAATACTAAAGAGAAAGACAAGGGCAGACAGGGCATTGATTTCTAGCGAAATTCCCTTGCGAGCACGAGAATAAATCTCGACCGACAGGGTTGAAAAGCCATTTCCAGTCACAAAGAAGGTCACGGCAAAGTCATCTAGCGAATAGGTGAAAGCCATGAAATAACCTGCAATGATAGACGGAGTCAGGTAAGGAAGCATGATTTCCTTGAACATCTGAAATTGACTGGCTCCCAAGTCATAGGCCGCATGAATCATGTCGCCATTCATTTCCTTGAGACGAGGCAAGACCATTAAGACCACGATAGGAATGGAGAAAGCCACGTGACTAGAAAGAACAGTCAAAAAGCCAAGTGAAAACTTGAGTTGAGTAAAAAGAATCAAGAAGCTGGCACCAATCATAACGTCAGGCGCAACCATGAGGATATTATTGAGTGAAAGAAAGGCTTCTTGGTATTTCTTACGAGACTGATAAATGTAAATAGCACCGAAAGTCCCGATAATAGTCGCAATCAAGGCTGACAGAAAGGCCAAGAAAAAGGTCTGAGTCACAATCAACATGAGACGACCATCGCCAAACATGGTTTTAAAATGGCTCAAGCTAAAACCTGTAAAGCTATTCATGTCGTTGCCTGCATTAAAGGCATAGCCAATCAAGTAAAAAATCGGCAGGTAGAGGACAAGAAAGACCAGTCCCAGATAAAGGTTAGCAAATTTTTTCATCGTTCTCTCCTTTCCTTAGTCACCCACATGGTGATGAACATGGTCAGAATGAGAATCACACCGATGGTTGAACCCATACCGTAGTTGTCATTGGTCAGGAAGTTCTGCTCAATGGCCGTTCCCAGCGTGATAACCCGGTTCCCACCAATCAAACGGGTCAGCATGAAGAGACTCAAGCTTGGGATAAAGACAGACTGTACCCCACTTCTCACTCCATTCATCGATAGAGGGAAGATGACATGACGGAAGGTTTCCCACTTAGTCGCACCGAGGTCATAGCTGGCATTGATGAGGTTGTTATCCATATCGTCCAAGACATTGAAAATCGGCAAAATCATAAAGGGAAGCTCGATGTAGCTTGCGACAAAGATAAAGGAGAAATCGGTAAAGAGCAACTGCTGCGAACCGATTCCGATAAATTCCAAGAATTGGTTAATAGAGCCATTCTGACCAAAAATCCCGATAAAGGCATAGGCCTTGAGGAGCAAATTGATCCAGGTTGGCAGGATAATCAGCATGAGCCAGAGTTGACGGTGCTTGAGGCGGGTCAAAAAGAGGGCTGTCGGATAGCTGATAAGGAGGGTTACAAAGGTCACAATTCCTGCATAAAGCACTGAGTTGAAACTCATTTTGAGATAGGTCAAGTTTTGTGACGCAAAGTAGGATTTATAGTTTTCTAAACTAAACTGGCCTTCGATGTTGAAAAAGGATTGACCGAAAATCAAGACCAAGGGTGCTAATACAAAGAGGGCAATCCAAAGCATGTAGGGCACTACAAAGAGTTTAGAGCTTGTTTTCTTCATCTCTTTCCTCCTCGATTGCATTAATCAGACCTGCTTCTTGCTCTTCGATTTCTACGTATTCTTCGATACGAGCATCAAACTCCTCCTCGGTTTCGTTGAGACGCATGATGTGGATGTCTTCTGGTTCAAAGTCCAGACCGATTTCCTCACCCACGATAGCCTTACGGGTTGAGTGGATCATCCATTCATTTCCAAGTTCGTCATAGGCGATAATTTCATAGTGAACTCCACGGAAGAGCTGAGTATCCACCTTAACTTGGAGCTTGCCTTCTTCAGGAAGGGTAATCCGCAAGTCCTCTGGACGAATAACGACCTCAACAGGTTCATTTGGTTTCATCCCCCCATCGACCGCTTCGAAGCGTTTGCCGTTAAACTCAACCAAGTAGTCCTCAATCATGGTTCCTGGCAAGATATTTGACTCACCGATAAAGGTCGCAACAAAATGGTTAATCGGCTCGTCGTAGATGTCCACAGGTGTTCCAGACTGGACAATCTCGCCATCATTCATAACGAAAATCCAGTCACTCATGGCAAGGGCTTCTTCCTGATCGTGAGTGACAAAGACAAAAGTAATCCCCAATCGTTGTTGCAGTTCCCGCAGTTCGTACTGCATGTCTGTTCGCAATTTCAAGTCCAGCGCTGATAAAGGCTCGTCCAACAAAACCACACGAGGTTGGTTGATGATGGCACGGGCAATAGCCACACGCTGACGTTGTCCTCCAGAGAGTTTACGGATGGAACGTCTTTCATAACCTTCCAACTGAACCATCTTGAGAACTTCCGCTACGCGCTTCTCGATTTCTTTCTTGTCAATTTTACGCAAGCGGAGTGGAAAGGCAACATTTTCAAACACATTCATATGTGGGAACAAGGCATAGGATTGGAAGACCGTATGAACATCTCGCTTGTTGGTTGGAATGTCATTGATACGGACACCATCTAGCATGATATCTCCTGTCGTAGCATCCAGTAGACCTGCAATGATGTTTAGGATAGTTGATTTCCCTGAACCAGATGCGCCTAGAAGGGTGTAGAATTTTCCTTCTTCCAACTCAAAGTTGATGTTTTTGAGAACCTTGGTGTTGCTGTCTTCAAAAACTTTAGAGACGTTTTTGAATTCGATAATTGGTTTTTTCAATTGGCATAAATTCCTTCTTTTTCATAGATTAACAGATCAGGGCTCTGTCAGGCCGCCACTACCTCTTGCAGGGAGTAAAACCACCTGCATACATCTTCGCTACCGATAGGCTTTCACCCCCTTTCCATGACATAGTAGCAGCTTTTCAACTACAGCTTTCTACTTGCTTTCACCTAAAATACGGACTTCTCTCTCAAGAGTAACGCCAGAGTGTTCCTTGACTTTTTCAATCACAGACTCAATCAAGTCTTCATAGTCTTTGGCCGTTCCATCTGCGACATTGATCATAAATCCTGCGTGCTTTTCAGACACTTCTACGCCACCGATACGATAGCCTTTCAAGCCAGCTTCTGAAATTAATTGACCTGCAAAATGACCTACTGGACGCTTAAAGACCGAACCACAAGATGGATATTCTAAAGGTTGCTTGAGTTCACGGAGATGCGTCAAGCGATCCATTTCTTGCTTGATAACCTGATGGCTTCCTGGAGCAAGGGCAAATTTAGCTGACAAGACAATTGCACCAGACTCCTGAATGGCTGAGTGGCGGTAACCAAAAGCCAAATCTTTGGCAGACAGAGTCTCGATTTCTCCGTCCTTAGTCAAGATCTTACAAGACTGTAAGATATGGGAAATCTCGCCACCATAGGCACCCGCATTCATAAAGACAGCACCACCGACACTTCCAGGAATGCCACAAGCAAACTCAAAGCCCGTCAAACTATGACGAAGGGCAATGCGAGTTGTCTCAATCAAGTTAGCCCCAGCTTCAGCTTCAATAGTATAGCCATCAACGGAAACGTTATTGAGCTTGTCACACAAGATGACAAATCCACGAATCCCACCATCACGAACGATAATGTTGCTGGCATTTCCAAGAACCATCCAAGGAATATTTTCTTGATTGGCAAATTTAACAACGCGAGCCAACTCAAAACGATTTCGTGGAAAGACCAAATAATCAGCCTCTCCACCTACTTTTGTATAACTATAGCTATGCAAGGGTTCCTTGAAACGGATATCAATCCCTTCTAAGATTTCAAGCATTTTTTCTTTTACTGACATGTCACTCTTCCTTTTACAAAATTCATTCCATTATACCATTTTTAGAGACATTTGACGACCATAAAAAGACCTTGTTTGGATTTTGCATAAGAAAAAGAGGTTTCCCCCTTTTATTATGATTTTTTACAAAAGATTGCCTTGGTTCCATAGGCAACCAGAACAAGTTCAAGTGCTAGGACAACTTCAACCAAGACTGGATTTGTCAACCAGCCAACTTGGACTAGAGATGGTGCTAGGTCAAAGAAGGCGTGTAGGCCATAGGCTGCTAGGAGATAAATCCATTTCTTCTGGCGAACAGCTTGGTAAACCCAAACTGTCAAAAGTAATTGGAAAGCTAGAGCCAAGATTCTCTCAAAACCAAGCAAATAAATCTGCCAGACTGATAGCGACTGAATGGTTTTCAACATATTTTCAGACAGCAATTTCATAACCTGTGGATCCTGAGTTTGAACTGCCGAAAGCACGAAGTAGAGATTGAGTAAACTAGTAAGGCCTAGGAAAATTAATTCCAAGCCACCATGCCCCAGTCCATAAGCCAAAGCGTCTGCCTTTTCCAAACTTCTCTTTTTCTCCAACCATTTGAAGAAAACAAGACGAGCAGTTTCCTCAAAAAATGCTGCCATGGCTAGTCCATAGATGATATAGACAAGCGGATGGTCTTGCAAGAGGGCAATACTACCGTCTTTTTGAGGATGCAAAACTAAGATATGCACTAGTTTTTCCAAAATCTGAGAAGAGACAAAGAAAGCAACAGCCCCCAAGCCCAAAACAGCTAAATTAATCTTGTATTTCTTTTTGGCATACCAAATGCTCCCTATCAAGAAAGCCAGTAACAACAACATGGTAATAATGATATGAATGGTCATTTTCTTCTCCTATTCTGCCTTTTCAATATCTTTTTTCATCTCGTCAACATTGAACTTAGCAAACAAGTATTGACGGTCTTGGACTGGGAAACGTTGGTCCAACTGGTCAACTGCTCCCACCTCGATAATGCCTTCCTTGATGACAAAGTCCATGACATGCCCACCGAAGGTCAAGTCATCTGAGATGAAGTGTAGATGATAGCCTGCCACACTGACTCCATGAAAAATCTCAGGCGTCCAGAAACCAACAATGGTTCCCGCCACATTGTCACGACTATATTCCGGTTGATGGGTTGCGACCTCAGCAAACTTGGTATCTGGTGTTGACTTAGGAATCATACGCACATGCATATGCGAAAATTCCCCCCGAATCTTGATAGAGCGGAAAAGATTTTCCCCATCATAATAAGACTCAATTCGTTCTTCCAATTCCTTGTCTGTCATCTGAAAGCGCTGGCGGAAAATGACCTCTGCCTGATGCGGTACTACTGCTGCATAAGGAATAAGGGCATCTGGCGACACTTCTACAATCTCTGGCTGGTCTCCAGACCCTTTGGCCTGATAAGCCTTACCATCCAAGACAATCAATTCCCCATCAATAGAATCCAAGGTTCCCAAACCAAGGTCACCATGCTCTAGCAATTCTCCTACTGTCATAGTCCCACCATAAAGGCCAGCCATCAAGGCTCCAAGAGTATTGTATTGAAATAATTTCACTGGTTCCTGCACGTTCTTATCCATTCACTTTCTTATCTGTTATACTCAATGAAAATCGAAGAGCAAACTAGTAAGCGAGCCGCAGATTGCTCAAAGCACTGCTTTGAGGTTGTAGATAAGACTGACGAAGTCAGCTCAAAACACTGTTTTGAGGTTGTGGATAGA
>NZ_JVLI01000022.1:0-25228 GCF_001072315.1 Streptococcus pseudopneumoniae
AAACTAGGAAGCTAGCCGCAGGCTGTACTTGAGTACGGCAAGGCGAAGCTGACGTGGTTTGAATTTGATTTTCGAAGAGTATGACTTGCAAAAAGACTTAGCAAACTAGCTAAGCCTTTTTCTTCTTATCTCGAACGTTGTTTTCCAGCGTTGCGATTTTTGTGTTTTTTCTTGCTTGTAATAGCAGTTGGTTGTTCAGGGGTAACGTCTTTTCGTCCACTTGGTGTAGAGAAAGCACTTGCTTTTGGTGGGTTCTTGGCTAGTTCTTCACGGACTTTTTTGCGAAGTTTTGGACGAACGATATAGTTGACGATAAACTGTTGGAGAATCATCATGAAACCACCGACAACCCAGTAAAGTGTGACACTGGCTGGTGAAATGAGGGAGAAGCCGGCAATCATGACTGGGCTCACGTAAGCCATTTTCTTGATTTGATCTCTTTGCGTTTCATCTTCTACTCCGTGAAGTGAAAGGAGTGATTGAAGATAGTAAAGGACACCAGCGCAGGCAGCTAAAATCATACTTGGAGAGCCTAGAGGAATTCCTAGGTAACTTGCTTGAGCAACACCTTCAGTATGTTGGGCAGCAAAGTAAATTGCAGAGAAGAAAGGCATTTGAAGGAGGATAGGGAAGCATCCTACACCACCAAACATGCTGATGCCGTGTTCTTTTTGAGCGGCAAAGAGAGCTTGTTGGGCTTCGAGTTTTTCTTCTTGAGTAGTCGCTTCCTTGAGACGAGTTTGATGTGGCTCAAGGACGTGCTTAAGGGCGTTCATCTTTTCAGAGTGAAGCGTTGCCTTCCATGATTGGTAGATACCAAGTGGCAAGATAATCAAGCGAACGATAATGGTTACGATAATGATAGCGACACCGAAGCCTAGACCTTTATCAGTAGCGAAGTACTTGATAGCTTCAGCCATAGGCGCTCCGATCGTATTCCAAATAAATCCTATTGGCTTTCCTGTGGCTTTATCGACGCTAACACAACCAGTCAAGACAAGCAGCATAGCCACTCCCATAGCTGAGAGTGCAAAACGTTTAATAGATTTCACTGTTTTTATTCCTTCTTTAAAAATTATACCTTTCTATTCTACTGTTTTTTTACAAAATATACAATAGTTCTAGAGACCTAATTTGCGATTTTGAAGTCAGGGTAGGGAGGAAAGTTGCTTAGTTTGACATCTAAGTAGCTGACTTTTGAAAAAGGTGTGGGTCCTTTTCGTATTTCTTGGATAAATTTCGCCATGATAGCAGATGAGTCTGCTTGGGCTAAGATCTCCACTGTGCCATCGTCGTTATTCCATACCCGACCTGTGATGCCACCGATTTCAAGAGCCAGGCTGTAAACACCCCAACGAAAGCCGACTCCCTGTACCCTACCTTGGGCAATCATTCTAACCTTTTGCATACCAACCCCCTTTGATTGTGTTATAATATTTCTATGACTATTATAACCTCAAAAGCCAATTCTGTGGTAAAAAATGCCAAGAAATTACACCAAAAAAAATACCGTAAGTCTTCCTATTTGATTGAAGGCTGGCACTTGTTTGAAGAAGCTGTCCAAGCTGGAGTGACGATTGAGAAAATCTTTGCGCTAGAAAGTTACCGAGATCAGTTAGCTGCCTTTCCGCAAACTGTCTGGGTGTCAGAGGATATTTTGCTAGATTTGGCGGATTCTCAGACTCCACAGGGCATTGTTGCGGTGGTTCAAAAAGAAGAAGTAGGGCAAGCTGACTTTAGTCAGGGCAAGTTCTTGTTTTTGGAAGATGTGCAAGATCCTGGTAATGTGGGAACTATCATTCGGACTGCGGATGCAGCAGGATATACAGGAGTGATTGTTTCTGATAAGTCGGCAGATATCTACAGTCTCAAGACCTTACGTTCGATGCAAGGCAGTCACTTCCACCTGCCTATTTACCGAATGTCTAGTCAAGCGCTTCTTGAGGAAGCTAAAAAGGCTGCTATCCCAGTGCTAGCAACAACTCTATCTAAAGATTCTGTTGATTACAGAGAACTGCTTCCTATAGAAAATTTTGTACTAGTTATGGGGAATGAGGGTCAAGGAATTAGTCCCCTCATGGCTGAAAGTGCAGACCAGTTGGTCCACATTAGTATGAAGGGGCAGGCCGAGAGTCTCAATGTTGCCGTTGCAGCAGGTATTTTAATTTTCCATTTAAGCTAATTTTAACTTTCTTTGTTATAATCAAGGAAAGATGTTCATAGAAAAGGAGAAAAGATGAATCACACTATTATTCATGACCGCGCAGGTCTCAATCAATTTTACGCTAAGGTTTATGCCTTTGTTGGTCTGGGAATTGGGCTATCCGCTTTGGTATCAGGCCTTATGTTGACGGTCTTTCAATCTCAGTTGGTTTACTTTTTGATGCAGGGGCGTCTCTGGTTGACCATTGCTACTTTTGCGGAGTTGGCCTTGGTTTTCGTTGCCAGCAGTATGGCTTCAAAGAATAGTCCAGCGGCTCTTCCAGTATTTTTACTTTACTCAGTATTAAACGGCTTTACCCTTAGTTTTGTGGTGGCCTTCTATACTCCGGGTACAGTTTTATCTGCCTTTGTATCGAGCGCCCTTCTCTTCTTTGTCATGGCGGCAGTTGGTATCTTCACCAAGAAAGACTTGAGTGGTCTTGGTCGGGCTATGATGGCGGCTCTTATCGGTTTGCTGATTGCTATGGTAGTCAATATTTTCTTGGATAGCGGTTTCTTTGATTATATGATCAGCGTAGCCATGGTCTTGGTCTTCTCTGGGCTGATTGCTTGGGACAACCAAAGGATTCGCCTTGCTTATGAGCAATCACAAGGTCGTGTAGCGACAGGTTGGGTTGTGTCAATGGCTCTCAGTATCTATCTTGATTTTATCAATCTTTTCCTAAGTATTCTACGTATCTTTGGTCGTAATGACTAGAAGGTCTATGAAATCAGTGTTTTGAGTAACACTGATTTTTTTAAATTTTCTCTTTTCTTTTCTTGAAAATAGGTGTATAATGCTTTTAATTAATTTTTTGAGGAGTAGTTTATGAAGAAAAGTTTTATCCATCAACAAGAAGAGATTTCCTTTGTCAAAAACACTTTTACCCAGTATTTGAAAGATAAGTTAGAAGTTGTCGAAGTTCAAGGTCCTATCTTGAGCAAGGTCGGTGACGGGATGCAGGACAACTTATCTGGTGTGGAAAATCCAGTATCTGTCAAGGTTTTGCAGATTCCTGATGAAACCTATGAAGTGGTTCATTCACTTGCTAAATGGAAACGCCATACTCTAGCTCGCTTTGGTTTCGGTGAGGGTGAAGGTCTTTTTGTCCACATGAAAGCCCTCCGTCCAGACGAAGACTCGCTGGATGCAACCCACTCTGTCTTTGTGGATCAGTGGGACTGGGAGAAGGTTATCCCAAATGGTAAACGTAATATGGCTTATCTAAAAGAAACAGTTGAGAAGATTTACAAGGCTATTCGTCTCACTGAGCTAGCTGTTGAAGCCCGCTATGACATCGAGTCTGTCTTGCCAAAACAAATCACTTTCATCCATACAGAAGAGTTGGTAGAACGCTACCCAGACTTGACACCAAAAGAGCGTGAAAATGCTATCTGTAAAGAATTTGGAGCAGTCTTCTTGATCGGTATCGGTGGTGAATTACCAGACGGTAAACCGCACGATGGACGTGCACCAGACTACGATGACTGGACAAGCGAATCTGAAAATGGCTACAAGGGTCTGAATGGAGATATTCTTGTCTGGAATGAGTCTTTAGGTGGAGCCTTTGAGCTATCTTCTATGGGAATCCGTGTAGATGAAGAAACGCTTCGCCGTCAGGTTGCCATCACAGGTGATGAAGACCGTTTAGAATTGGAATGGCACAAGGCTTTGTTGAATGGCCTATTCCCATTGACAATCGGTGGAGGAATTGGACAATCTCGTATGGCCATGTTCTTACTTCGCAAGAAACACATAGGAGAAGTGCAAACAAGTGTTTGGCCTCAAGAAGTCCGCGATACTTACGAAAATATTTTGTAGATAAGGATTTTAAAAGTTTCAAAATGATAAAAACGCATAATATCAGTTCAGTAAAGCTTGATGTTATGCGTTTTATTATAGACAGATTTTCTGAATCTTATCCTCGAATTTAGTACTAGCCAGCCTCTTCTTTCTCTTTTTGCCTATAATTTGGTATAATAAACGGTATGAAAATCGTATCAGGAATCTATGGGGGACGTCCCCTCAAGACACTAGAAGGCAAGACGACAAGACCTACTTCGGATAAGGTTAGGGGAGCCATTTTTAACATGATTGGTCCCTACTTTGAAGGTGGGTGCGTCTTGGACCTGTATGCAGGTAGTGGTGGTTTATCTATCGAGGCAGTATCGCGTGGCATGTCCAGTGCTGTTTTAGTGGAGCGAGACCGTAAGGCTCAGGCTATCGTGGCTGAAAATATTCAGATGACCAAGGAAGTTGGAAAATTTCAACTTCTCAAGATGGATGCAGAAAGAGCATTGGAACAGCTATCTGGGAAATTTGACCTCATTTTCTTAGATCCTCCTTATGCCAAGGAACAAATCGTAGCAGATATTGAAAAAATGGCTGAGAGAGAACTTTTTTCTGAAGATATTATGGTCGTGTGTGAGACGGATAAGGCCGTTGAGCTTCCAGAAGAAATTGCCTGTCTAGGTATCTGGAAGGAAAAGATTTATGGAATTAGTAAGGTGACAGTCTATGTCAGATAAGATTGGCTTATTCACAGGTTCATTTGATCCGATGACAAATGGGCATCTGGATATGATTGAACGGGCTAGCAAACTCTTTGATAAGCTCTATGTCGGTATTTTTTTTAATCCCCACAAACAAGAATTTCTCCCTATCGAAAATCGTAAACAAGGGCTAGAAAAGGCTGTGAAACATTTGGAAAATGTTGAAGTTGTGTCTTCTCATGATGAATTGGTGGTTGATGTTGCAAAAAGATTGGGGGCTACTTTCCTAGTACGAGGTTTGAGAAATGCGTCGGATTTGCAATATGAAGCCAGTTTTGATTACTACAACCATCAGCTGTCTCCTGATATAGAGACCATTTATTTACATAGCCGACCTGAACATCTCTATATCAGTTCATCAGGTGTTAGAGAACTTTTGAAGTTTGATCAGGATATTGCCGGCTATGTTCCTGATAGTATTTTGGAGGAAATAAGAAATGAAAAAAAAGATTAGATGGCCCTTATATGTCATTGCGGCCTTGATTGTGACTTTCTTGGCGTTTGTAGTGCCTTTGCCTTATTATATAGAGGTTCCAGGTGGTTCGGAAGATATTCGCCAAGTCCTTAAAGTAAATGACACAGAAGATAAGGAAGCTGGTGCCTATCAATTCGTTACGGTTGGTGTCCAACATGCCACTTTAGCTCATATGATTTATGCGTGGTTGACGCCTTTTACAGATATTCGTAGTGCTCAGGAGACTACAGGTGGTTCTTCTGATGTTGAATTTATGCGGATCAATCAATTCTACATGCAAACATCGCAAAATATGGCCAAGTATCAAGGGCTAAAAACAGCTGGTAAAGATATCGAACTCAAATACCTTGGGGTTTATGTCTTGACTGTGACGGATAATTCGACCTTTAAAGGGATTCTTAACATCTCTGATACCGTCACAGCAGTCAATGATCAAACCTTTGACAGTTCCAAAGACTTGATTGATTACGTCAATTCTCAAAAACTAGGGGATTCCGTCAAGGTTACCTATGAAGAGGATGGGCAAACCAAGTCTGCAGAAGGTAAGATTATCACCTTGGAAAATGGAAAAAATGGGATTGGAATCGGTTTGATTGACCGTACGGAAGTGACCAGTGATGTCCCAATTCGCTTTTCAACAGCTGGTATCGGCGGACCAAGTGCTGGTCTCATGTTTAGTCTGGCTATCTATACCCAAATAGCTGACCCTGGCCTTAGAAATGGCCGTATCGTTGCCGGTACCGGAACTATTGATCGTGATGGTAATGTGGGGGATATTGGAGGTATTGATAAGAAAGTTGTTGCTTCGGCTAGAGAAGGTGCCGCGGTTTTCTTTGCCCCTGATAATCCTGTTAGCGAAGAAGAACAAAAAGCGCATCCGGATGCGAAAAACAACTACCAAACAGCCCTAGAAGCAGCTAAAACAATCAAGACAGATATGAAAATCGTGCCAGTTAAAACCCTACAAGATGCAATTGATTACTTGAAAAACAATCCCTAGTTTTAAGTTAAGTTTCCAAACTAGCGCACAAACAGAGAAGATGGTATAATAGTCAAATGGTTCAATTATTATTCACTCTAAGCAGTCACATGCTCTTTATTTATGTGAGTTTTTACCTTTTAAAGAATCTTGTTAGATGGGAAAAAGTCTTAAAAGTAACAGCTGAGAACACAGGAAAAGTTCGTTTGCTAGTAGCCCTTTTCAGCATTGTAATGGGCTACATCATGAGTTCTTTCTTTATCAGCCTATATCAGTTGTGGCAAGAAGCACTTAGAGGATTATTATAAAATCAAGAGTAAAGGAAATAAGTATGGAAAAAATTGTGGTTCAAGGTGGAGATAATCGTCTGCTAGGAAGTGTTACGATCGAAGGAGCAAAGAATGCAGTCTTGCCCTTGTTGGCAGCGACTATTCTAGCCAGTGAAGGAAAGACTGTCTTGCAGAATGTTCCCATCTTGTCAGATGTTTTCACTATGAATCAGGTGGTTCGTGGATTGAATGCCAAGGTGGATTTTGATGAGGAAGCTCATCTTGTCGAGGTGGATGCGACTGGCGATATCACAGAGGAGGCTCCCTACAAGTATGTTAGCAAGATGCGTGCATCTATCGTTGTCTTGGGACCAATTCTTGCTCGTGTAGGTCATGCTAAAGTATCCATGCCAGGTGGTTGTACGATTGGCAGCCGCCCTATTGATCTTCATTTGAAAGGTCTAGAAGCTATGGGGGCTAAGATTAGTCAGACAGCTGGTTACATCGAAGCCAAGGCTGATCGCTTACATGGAGCTCATATCTATATGGACTTTCCAAGTGTTGGTGCTACTCAGAACTTGATGATGGCAGCGACGCTGGCTGATGGGGTGACAGTGATTGAAAATGCTGCGCGTGAGCCTGAGATTGTTGACCTAGCCATTCTCCTCAATGAAATGGGAGCTAAGGTTAAGGGTGCTGGTACAGAGACCATTACCATTACCGGTGTTGAGAAACTTCATGGTACGACTCACAATGTAGTGCAAGACCGTATCGAAGCCGGAACCTTTATGGTAGCTGCTACCATGACTGGTGGTGATGTCTTGATCCGAGACGCTGTCTGGGAGCACAACCGTCCCTTGATTGCCAAATTGCTTGAAATGGGAGTGGAAGTGACAGAGGAAACTGAAGGAATTCGAGTTCGTTCTCAACTAGAAAAGCTAAAAGCTGTCCATGTGAAAACCTTGCCCCACCCAGGATTTCCAACAGATATGCAGGCTCAATTTACAGCCTTGATGACCGTCGCAAAAGGGGAATCAACCATGGTGGAGACAGTTTTCGAAAATCGTTTCCAACACCTAGAAGAAATGCGTCGCATGGGCTTGCATTCTGAGATTATTCGTGATACAGCTCGTATTGTTGGTGGACAGCCTTTGCAGGGGGCAGAAGTTCTTTCAACTGACCTTCGTGCCAGTGCAGCCTTGATTTTGACAGGTTTGGTAGCACAAGGAGAAACTGTGGTTGGTAAATTGGTTCACTTGGATAGAGGTTACCACCGTTTCCATGAGAAGTTGGCGCAGCTAGGTGCTAAGATTCAGCGGATTGAGGCAAGTGATGAAGATGAATAAGAAATCAAGCTACGTAATCAAGCGTTTACTTTTAGTCATCCTAGTACTGATTTTAGGCGTTCTAGCCTTAGGCATCGGCTTAATGGTCGGTTATGGAATCTTGGGCAAGGGTCAAGATCCATGGGCTATCCTGTCTCCAGCAAAATGGCAGGAATTAATTCATAAATTTACAGGAAATTAGGCTGGGAGACCAGCCTTTTTCTAAAGATAAGGAGAAATATGAACAAAAAAACAAGACAGACACTGATCGGACTGCTAGTGTTATTGCTTTTGTCTGCAGGGAGCTATTATATCAAGCAGATGCAGTCGACAGCTAATAGTCCTAAAACCAAGCTTAGTCAAAAAAAACAAGCGTCTGAAGCTCCTAGTCAAGAATTGGCAGAAAGTGTCTTAACAGACGCAGTCAAGAGTCAAATAAAAGGGAGTCTGGAGTGGAATGGCTCAGGTGCTTTTATCGTCAATGGTAATAAAACAAACCTAGATGCCAAGGTTTCAAGTAAGCCCTACGCTGATAATAAAACAAAGACAGTGGGCAAGGAAACCGTACCAACTGTAGCAAATGCCCTCTTGTCTAAGGCTACTCGTCAGTACAAGAATCGGGAAGAAACTGGGAATGGTTCAACTTCTTGGACTCCTCCAGGTTGGCATCAGGTTAAGAATCTAAAGGGATCTTATACGCATGCCGTCGATAGAGGTCACTTGTTAGGCTATGCCTTAATCGGTGGCTTGGATGGTTTTGATGCCTCAACAAGTAATCCTAAAAACATTGCTGTTCAGACAGCCTGGGCAAATCAGGCACAAGCCGAGGATTCGACTGGTCAAAACTACTATGAAAGCATGGTGCGTAAAGCCTTGGACCAAAACAAGCGTGTCCGTTATCGTGTAACCCTTTACTATGCTTCAGACGAGGACTTAGTTCATTCAGCTTCACAAATTGAAGCCAAGTCTTCAGACGGAGAATTGGAATTTAATGTCCTGGTTCCCAATGTTCAAAAGGGGCTTCAACTGGATTACCGAACTGGAGAAGTGACTGTTACTCAGTAAAAGATAAGGTAAATTCCTATATCACTTATGGATGTAGGAGTTCTTTTTTACTAGTTTCAGCAGGGCTAGAATAGGTACTAAGAAAAAAATAATATGTACTGGACTAGATTTTGTGATATAATAGAGGGTAAGATACTATTTTAGGAGAAGAACTATGGAAGACCCAAGTAGTCAGAATTTGTTGCTACAATTTGTTTTATTGTTTATCTTGACGGTGTTAAATGCCTTTTTCTCAGCTACAGAAATGGCCATGGTTTCACTTAACCGTGCGCGGGTTGAACAAAAGGCAGAAGAAGGAGACAGACGCTACATCCGCCTGCTGAAGGTACTAGAAAATCCTAACCACTCTTTATCAACCATTCAGGTAGGAATCACCCTGATTACGATCTTATCAGGGGCGAGTTTGGCAGAAACTCTAGGACGAGAAATTGCATCCTGGCTTGGAAATGGCGAAACAGCTTATGCCGTTGCAAGTTTTCTATCTTTAGCATTTTTGACTTATATTTCCATCGTTTTTGGGGAATTGTATCCTAAGAGAATCGCTCTTAATCTAAAGGATGCCTTGGCCATTCGTACAGCGCCAGTTATTATTGGATTGGGGAAACTAGTTAGTCCCTTTGTTTGGCTCTTATCTGCATCTACCAATCTCTTGAGTAACTTGACTCCTATGACCTTTGACGATGCTGACGAAAAAATGACCCGTGATGAAATTGAGTACATGCTGACAAATAGTGAAGAAACACTAGATGCTGACGAAATTGAAATGTTACAAGGAATCTTTTCACTGGACGAATTAATGGCCAGAGAGGTCATGGTTCCTCGAACGGATGCCTTTATGGTGGATATTCAGGATGATAGTCAAAGCATTATCCAAAGTATTTTAAAACAAAATTATTCTCGTATCCCTGTCTATGATGGGGATAAGGATAACGTGATTGGCATCATTCACACCAAGAGTCTCCTTAAGGCTGGTTTTGTGGACGGTTTTGACAATATTGTTTGGAAGAAAATTTTACAAGATCCACTTTTTGTACCTGAAACTATTTTTGTGGATGACTTGCTAAAAGAATTGCGCAATACCCAAAGACAAATGGCAATCTTGCTGGATGAATACGGTGGGATGGCTGGTTTGGTGACTTTGGAAGATCTCTTAGAGGAAATTGTTGGGGAAATCGATGATGAAACGGACAAAGCAGCAATAGATGTTCATCAGATTGGCGAGGATACCTACATTGTTCAAGGAACTATGACCCTCAATGATTTCAATAATTACTTTGATGTTGAACTGGAAAGTGATGACGTTGATACCATCGCTGGTTATTATTTGACAGGAGTTGGGACCATTCCAACTACTGAGAAACTCAGCCATGAAGTGATCAGCCAAAACAAACAGCTTATCCTAACCAATGATAAAGTGAAAAATGGACGTGTTACCAAGGTAAAAGTCCAGATCACAGAAGTCGAAATAGAAGAAGAAACAGAATAAACTAGAGGCTTTTGTCACCAGGCGTGACGAAGCTTTTTTCAGTTGATTTCATGAGGGAATTATGTCATGGAAAGAACTTTGCCCCAAAAGTTTTTCAAAATTATCCGTATTTATCAGAAGAAAAATAAAAAAAGCCCTTTAAATTGGGCTTTCTGTTCATTTGAAACCTGATAAATCAAGTTATAGAAGGCGGTAGACGGATTTGAACCGACGATCAAGCTTTTGCAGAGCCGTGCCTTACCACTTGGCTATACCGCCTTAACGTTTATTATTATACCTTGAAAATCATTCTCAGTCAATAGTTTTTTCAGATTTTTTGTATGAATAAGCCTAAATATTCTGAAAATTCGTTTACTTTTCTTGAAATCTATGATATAATTGATAATGACCTATACTTTATTACGAGGAGTGAAGAAATGAAAAAAAGTCAAGTGCTTGCTGTAGCAGGAGCTACCTTATTAGCGTCAGGAGTTCTAGCTGCGTGTTCAAACACTAGTTCAAATAATGCGAAACTAGCAAAAGATTACCAATATGTTTATCAAACAGATCCAGAAACCTTGGATTATATCGTCAGCAATATCGATTCAACATCATTCATCACAACAAATGCTGTAGATGGTTTGTTGGCTAACGATAAATATGGTAATCTGGTTCCTTCTATTGCTGAATCATGGACAGTTTCAAAAGATGGTTTGACGTATACCTATAAAATCCGTAAGGATGCTAAATGGGTGACAGCAGAGGGAGAAGAGTACGCTCCTGTCACTGCTAAAGACTTCGTTACTGGTTTGAAACATGCGGTAGATGGAAAATCAAAAGGACTTTCAATCGTTAGCTCTTCTATTAAGGGATTAGAAGCCTATATCAAGGGTGAAACAAGCGATTTTTCAACCGTCGGAGTAAAAGCACTTGATGACCAAACACTAGAATATACTTTGAACCAGCCAGAAACTTTCTGGAATGACAAGACAACTAGTGGTGTTTTGATGCCAGTTAATGAAGAATTCTTAGCTTCAAAAGGGGAAGGTTTTGGTTCTCCAACAGATGCTAACTCTATTCTTTATAACGGTCCATTTGTCTTGAAGGCTGTAACTCCTAAATCATCTATTGAGATGGCTAAAAATGACGCTTACTGGGACAAAGAAAATGTAAAAATTGAGAATGTTAAGTTCACTTTCTGGGATGGTAAGGATCAAGATGTAATTGCCAAAGGTTTTTCTGATGGTCAATATAGCAAGGCTCGTATCTTCCCTACAAGTTCTACATATGAAAAGTATGCAGCTGACTTCAAAGATAACATTTACTTTAATGAACCAGGTGCGGGTGTTGCCACTGTCAGCTTGAACTATGGCCGTACAACTTATAACCACACTGCCAAAACAAGTGATGCCCAAAAGACATCTACTCAAAAAGCTTTGCTAAATAAGGAGTTCCGTCAAGCCTTGAACTTTGCGGTCGATCGCAATTCTTACTCAGCTCAAACAAATGGTACTGATGGAGCAGCAGTAGCTATCCGTAATACGTTTGCACCATATAATCTTCAAGTTGGTAAGAAAACATTTGGTGAATTGGTACAAGATAGCTTGGCTAAGACAAATTCTTCTACTTGGTCAAACGTCTCTCTAGCAGATTCTCAAAATGGCCTTTACAATGAAGAAAAAGCTAAAGAAGTCTTTGCTAAAGCTAAATCAAGCCTACAAGCTGAAGGTGTTGAATTCCCAATCCACTTGGATGCCTTGGTTATCCAAGAATCAACAGCGGTTGTAAACCGTGTTCAATCATTGAAACAATCAATTGAAAAAGTATTGGGTTCAGATAATGTTGTTGTAGACTTACAACAAATGACTCAAGCAGAAGCTTTACCAATTTCATTTAGCGCTCCAACAGCTAAAGAGCAAGACTGGGATATCCATACCTTGCTAGGATGGAACCCTGACTATCAAGATCCTTCTACTTTCTTGGATCAATTCGTCCTTAAGGGAGGAAGCACTCGCCTTTACCTTGGTATTGACCAAAGCACAGATGCATCAGTAGTAAGCAAACTTGGTTTAGCTGACTATGGAAAATTACTTGATGACGCAAACAGCGAAAACCAAGATGTTCAAAAGCGTTATGAAAAATACGCGGTGGCACAAGCTTGGTTGACTGATAATGCTTTGACAATTCCAGTAATGGCTTCTCCTAAAGAAACAGCCGTTTCATATGTTTCAAAAGTTCTACCATTTAGCTCTTCATATTCAGTAGCCGGCCTTAAAGGTGAAAATTCAGGATACTTGAAGTACACTGAAGTTGGTGAAAAAGCAATCACCAAAGAAGAGTATGAAAAAGCTCGTGAAAAATGGTTGAAAGAAAAGACTGAGTCAAACGAGAAAGCTCAAAAAGAATTGGCAAGTCATGTGAAGTAAATAATTTTCAATAGAACTTTCTCTCCATGAGGAGAAGGTTCTTTTGGGATTTTTAAAGGAAATGATATGAAAAAATATATTTTTATGCGTGTTTTGCGGTCCTTGGTTTCTATCTTCTTAGTAACAACCTTGACCTACACGATTATCTATACAATGGTTCCTCGAAAATTGATTTTCAAACAGGATACCAACTATAACAAGATTGCGACAACTGCTGATAAACGTGATAACTATGAGAATACCGTTTATGAGCGTATGGGCTATATCGAGTACTACGATACCAAAGAGTTGCAAGAAAAAGCTAGCCAGATGGATGCCTCTGTAACCGTTGAAGCTAATGACACCAACAAGGCTATCTACGAAAAATACATCAAACAAATAGGTCATGGTTGGACCTTGGGAGAATTTACTGAAAGTGGCCAATTCTACGCTACTCGTGAAATCCCAATTTTTGAACGTGTTTTTCACTTCTATGCGAACTTGATTGACATTGATCATACAAATAAAATTCAAGACCCTGAAAATCCAGACTTGAAACGTTACCTTCGTTTTGAAAATGATCCAGCTATCGGATGGTCATTGGTTGGTTCAGGAACTAAACACAAATATCTCTTGTACTTCAACAGTCAGTTCCCATTTGTGCATCAAAACTTTGTGAACATTAATTTAGGTGACTCTTATCCAACCTATGCTAATAGTCCTGTTTTACAGGTTATTACTCAAGGACAAGGGCAAACAAAAACATCTCAAGTTCAGTTCCCAACAGGTAAGAAGACTTCTTCTGTAAATATTTACTCAAGAACCTATAAATCACCTAGTCAGGCTGATTCTCGTGAAGTAGCCAACTACGGAAAAGATGATCCATATACTGCAACTGAAAGCAACTACCAATATCCTTCTATGATTGCCAGCTCTGCTGTCGTTGGATTGATCGGTTTGGTGATTTCTTATGCGATTGCCGTGCCACTTGGTTCAGCTATGGCTCGCTTCAAGAATACTTGGATTGATAGCTTCTCAACAGGGGCTTTGACCTTCTTGATGGCTCTTCCAACAATTGCCTTGGTTTATATCGTTCGTTTGGCTGGTTCTTCAATCGGTTTGCCAGATTCATTCCCTATCTTGGGTGCTGGAGATTGGCGTTCGTATGTTTTACCAGCAGTTATCCTTGGTTTGTTGGGTGCTCCTGGTACCGCTATTTGGATTCGTCGTTATATGATTGACTTACAATCACAAGACTTTGTTCGTTTTGCTCGTGCAAAAGGTTTGTCTGAAAAAGAAATTTCAAACAAACACATCTTTAAAAATGCCATGGTTCCGCTGGTTTCAGGAATTCCTGGTGCTGTTATCGGGGTTATCGGTGGTGCAACCCTTACTGAAACAGTCTTCGCCTTCCCAGGTATGGGTAAAATGTTGATTGACTCTGTAAAAGCATCTAATAACTCTATGGTCGTAGGTCTTGTCTTCATCTTTACATGTATTTCTATCTTCTCACTTCTTTTGGGAGATATTTGGATGACGATTATTGACCCACGTATTAAATTGACTGAGAAAGGAGGCAAATAATGTCTACAATCGATAAAGAAAAATTTCAGTTTGTAAAACGTGACGATTTTGCCTCTGAAGCCATTGATGCGCCAGCTTATTCATACTGGGGTTCAGTATTTAGACAATTTATGAAGAAGAAATCAACTGTAGTCATGTTGGGAATCTTGGTAGCTATCATTTTGATGAGTTTCATCTATCCAATGTTTTCTAAGTTTGATTTCAATGATGTCAGCAAGGTAAACGACTTTAGTGCTCGTTATATCAAGCCAAATGCTGAGCATTGGTTCGGAACAGACAGTAACGGTAAATCCCTCTTTGACGGTGTCTGGTTCGGAGCTCGTAACTCTATCCTCATTTCTGTGATTGCGACAGTAATTAACTTGGTTATCGGTGTTTTTGTCGGTGGTATTTGGGGAATTTCAAAATCAGTTGACCGTGTGATGATGGAAGTTTATAATGTCATCTCAAACATCCCATCTCTTTTGATTGTCATTGTCTTGACTTACTCAATCGGAGCTGGATTCTGGAATCTGATTTTTGCCATGAGTGTGACGACATGGATTGGGATTGCCTTCATGATCCGTGTGCAAATCTTGCGTTACCGTGATTTGGAATACAACTTGGCATCACGCACTTTGGGAACACCAACCTTGAAGATTGTTGCCAAAAATATCATGCCTCAATTGGTATCTGTTATTGTGACAACCATGACTCAAATGCTTCCAAGCTTTATCTCATACGAAGCCTTCTTGTCATTCTTCGGTCTTGGACTACCGATTACTGTGCCAAGTTTGGGTCGTTTGATTTCAGATTATTCACAAAACGTAACAACCAATGCTTACTTGTTCTGGATTCCATTGACAACTCTTGTCTTGGTATCCTTATCCCTTTTCGTAGTTGGTCAAAACTTAGCGGATGCTAGTGATCCACGTACACATAGATAGGAGTAGAAATGACAAAAGAAAAAAATGTAATTTTGACTGCTCGCGATATTGTCGTGGAATTTGACGTTCGTGACAAAGTATTGACAGCCATTCGCGGCGTTTCCCTTGAACTAGTTGAAGGAGAAGTATTAGCCTTGGTAGGTGAGTCAGGATCAGGAAAATCTGTTTTGACAAAAACCTTCACAGGTATGCTCGAAGAAAATGGTCGCATTGCTCAAGGTAGCATCGACTACCGTGGTCAGGATTTGACAGCCTTGTCTTCTCACAAGGATTGGGAACAAATTCGTGGTGCTAAGATTGCGACTATCTTCCAAGATCCAATGACTAGTTTGGACCCAATTAAAACAATTGGTAGTCAGATTACAGAAGTTATTGTAAAACACCAAGGAAAAACAGCTAAAGAAGCGAAAGAATTGGCGATTGACTACATGAATAAGGTTGGGATTCCAGATGCAGATAGACGTTTTGATGAATACCCGTTCCAATATTCTGGGGGAATGCGTCAACGTATCGTTATTGCGATTGCCCTTGCCTGCCGACCTGATGTCTTGATCTGTGATGAGCCAACGACTGCCTTGGATGTGACTATCCAAGCACAAATCATTGATTTGCTAAAATCTTTACAAAACGAGTATCATTTCACAACAATCTTTATCACCCACGACCTTGGTGTGGTAGCAAGTATTGCGGATAAGGTAGCGGTTATGTATGCAGGAGAAATCGTTGAATATGGAACTGTTGAGGAAGTCTTCTATGACCCTCGCCATCCATATACATGGAGTCTCTTGTCTAGCTTGCCTCAGCTTGCTGATGATAAAGGGGATCTTTACTCAATCCCAGGAACACCTCCGTCACTTTATACTGACCTGAAAGGGGATGCCTTTGCCTTGCGTTCAGACTATGCAATGCAAATTGACTTCGAACAAAAAGCCCCTCAATTCTCAGTATCAGAGACACATTGGGCTAAAACTTGGCTTCTTCATGAGGATGCTCCAAAAGTAGAAAAACCAGCTGTGATTGCAAATCTCCACGATAAGATCCGTGAAAAAATGGGATTTGCCCATCTGGCAGACTAGGAGGAAGGAAATGTCTGAAAAATTAGTAGAAATCAAAGATTTAGAAATTTCCTTCGGTGAAGGAAGTAAGAAGTTTGTCGCGGTTAAAAATGCTAACTTCTTTATCAACAAGGGAGAAACCTTCTCGCTTGTAGGTGAGTCAGGTAGTGGGAAAACAACTATTGGTCGTGCGATAATCGGTCTAAATGACACAAGTAATGGTGATATCATTTTTGAAGGTCAAAAGATCAATGGTAAGAAATCGCGTGAACAGGCTGCGGAATTGATTCGTCGTATCCAGATGATTTTCCAAGACCCTGCTGCAAGTTTGAATGAACGTGCGACTGTTGATTATATTATTTCGGAAGGTCTTTACAATCACCATTTGTTTAAGGATGAAGAAGAACGTAAAGAGAAAGTTAAAAATATTATCCGTGAAGTAGGTCTTCTTGCTGAGCACTTGACTCGTTACCCTCATGAATTCTCAGGTGGTCAACGTCAACGTATCGGTATTGCCCGTGCCTTGGTTATGCAACCAGACTTTGTTATTGCGGATGAGCCCATTTCAGCCTTGGACGTTTCTGTTCGTGCTCAAGTCTTAAACTTGCTCAAAAAATTCCAAAAAGAACTTGGCTTGACCTATCTCTTTATCGCCCATGACTTGTCGGTTGTTCGTTTTATTTCAGATCGTATCGCGGTTATTTACAAGGGTGTTATTGTAGAGGTTGCAGAAACAGAAGAATTGTTTAACAATCCAATTCATCCATATACTCAGGCTTTGCTTTCAGCGGTACCTATCCCAGATCCAATCTTGGAACGCAAGAAGGTCTTGAAAGTATATGATCCAGATCAACATGATTATGAGACAGATAAGCCATCTATGGTAGAAATCCGTCCAGGTCACTATGTTTGGGCTAACCAAGCCGAATTGGCACGTTATCAACAAGGGTTAAACTAATAATGGTTTTATAATTTCCATGTCAACTTTTATGGAAATTATAAACCTTTTTTTGTTGGATTGATTTGGAAAAACTTTGAAAGAGTTTTCGAAAGAAATAGAATTCTTAGAAATCATTGAATTATAGTGAGATGAAATAAAATCTTAACAACTCGATTAGGAAAGTCAAATTCATTTCTAGAAAAGGTTTAGAAGTCGCGGCGTATTACTCTAGCTTCAATCTACTATAGTCTAATACTCTTCGAAAATCTCTTCAAACCACGTCAGCTCTATCTGCCACCTCAAAACAGTGTTTTGAGCAACCTGCGGCTAGCTTCCTAGTTTGCTTTTTGATTTTCATTGAGTCTAATATCTACAATGTAAAAAACTCTAGCTATCAGTTCATTGATAGTTAGAGTTTTTCTATTCATATGATTTAAGGAGTTTAAATAAGGCTTCTACTTCTGATGACGGTGTAGCTGATTTAAGGTAAGCGTAATAAACTGTAAAAGTTATCTTGTCCTTCGGTATGAGAGGAATTTTTATTAAATCATCATCTTCATCAGAAAGTGCGATATCAGCCAGTAAACTAAGGCCAATCCCTTTCTTTAAAAGTTCTTTAAGGATGGCAATGTCATCAGTCTTAAAGAATATTTCTGCCTTGTTTTGATACTTTTGATTAAGCGTTTCAAAAGCTTTCAGGTGAACAAAGTGTTCGTCTAAGAGTATAAAGGATTGATCTACTAATTCTTCAAAAGCGAGGGAAGGAGCAGTAGCAAAAGGATGGTTCTTAGATAAAACGACATACAGTTCTTTATGAAATAGCTCGTGTGACTCTATTGAAGGATAGTTGAGAGGTTCAATCAAACCGAGTAGGCTTGCATCAAGGTCTCCTTTGATGAGAAGATTTAATAACTCCACGGAGCCACCGCGGATAGGGCGTACCTTTTTTAAAAAATCGAATTTATCTTTTTCGTTTAAGGCAGCAAAGAGATACTGAATGATAATAGGAGGGAATCCTACAGTAGAGTATTGTGCCAAGGAGCGATTAATTTCTTTGCGAGTAGAAATGACCTCAGGTAAAATCTGTTCTGTATGCTTTAGAAGGATTTGTCCTTGAGGAGTTAGCTTGAAGGAACGATGCGAGGGGTCATGGTGAATCAATTTGCAGTTAAAGGATTCCTCTAAGCGCTTGATAGCATAAGAAATAGATGGTTGGCTGACTTTATGTTGTTTTGCTACTTCCGTATAGGATTGAAGCTGGCAGAGGTCATAAAAATATTGTAGATCTTTTAAATTCATATGGGTTCACTTTCATTAGTTGGAGAAGGAAAATAAGTGGAAAACAGCAGATAAATAATTTTTATCCGTATCCTACAATTTGACTATACGAGTATTCACCAGTTAAAATGTAAGTGAGTCAGGGATCTCAAAGATTATCTAAGATACTTTCAAAAATGACCAACATTTTTTCTCGTTTATCAATAGGGAGCTGTTTAATCTTCATGTTGATTCTTTTGAGTGAAAGATTATCACTCTTATCAGAGGTTGATTCAAGGCTATCAAAATTGAAAAATTCCTCTGGGGTCATTTCTAGTGCGTCAATCACTTTTTCAAGACTGTGAATGGTCAGATTCACATTTTGGTTTTCAAGTTGATTGATATACTTAAGCCCGAGTCCTGCTTGTTCCGAAAGTTCTTCCTGGCTCATTTTATTCTGAGTTCGAAAATATTTCACTTTTTGGGAAATATATTGTTGTAAATAGTTTTTAGTTGTCATATAAATAGAATACAAGTTTTATATGACAAAAAAACACCTTAAAAAATACAAAGTGTTACACAACATACTTATGTGATATTTATTTTAATTAGGATTGTCAATTTGTATGATTGGTTTATTTTACTCGAAACTTTTAGTAAAGAGTGATCATCGAGAGTTTGATGAGTTCAGAAATTTATAAAATATAACAACTTAAAGTATTATCAATAATAGTGTTTTAAGTATAAAAGAGCCTATTAGAAATTGTTCTCGTAGACTTATTATAACATATGCGTATACAATTGTATTATTTAAACAACAACGTTTCATGAACAATTCGTTTCATGTGGTATAATATAAATAAAAAGGAGGTTGCATTATGACTGCACATGATATTTTAAATAATCCTTTCCTTAATAAGGGAACTGCCTTTACCATAGAGGAGCGAAAGGAACTAGGCCTTATTGGGTTACTGCCACCTTATGTTCAAACGATTGAAGAACAAGCGGCGCAAACTTATGCACAAATGGAAACAAAAGCCAATGATTTGGAAAAACGTCTTTTCCTAATGGAAATTTTTAATACCAACAGGACTCTTTTCTATTACCTCTTTTCTCAACATTTGGAAGAATTCAATCCAATTGTATATGATCCAACCATTGCAGATACGATTGAAGGCTATAGTGATCTTTTTGTAGATCCCCAATATGCGGGATATCTTGATATTAATCATCCTGAAAATATTGAAGCTACTTTGAAAAACGCTGCCGGGGGTCGCGAGATTCGTCTCATTGTTGTAACAGATGCAGAAGGAATCCTTGGAATTGGCGACTGGGGAACAAATGGTGTCGATATTTCTGTTGGGAAATTGATGGTCTATACGGCTGCTGCTGGAATCGATCCTTCAATGGTCCTTCCTTTAGTCATTGATGCAGGGACTAACCGTGAAGAACTTCGTAACAATCCTAATTACTTAGGAAATCGTCACGAACGGGTCCGCGGAGATCGTTACTACGACTTCATTGATCAATTTGTTCAAACAGCAGAACGTTTCTTTCCTAAACTTTACCTTCACTGGGAAGATTTTGGTCGATTGAATGCTGCCAATATTCTTGAAAAATACCGGAAACAAATTCCGACCTTTAATGATGATATTCAAGGTACAGGAATCGTTACCTTGGGTGGTATCTTTGGTTCTCTGGATATTAGTGGTGAAAAATTAACAGATCAAGTTTATCTCTGCTATGGTGGTGGTACTGCGGGTGCAGGAATTGCCTCTCGTGTTCTTCGTGAAATGGTAAGTGAAGGTCTTTCTGAAGAAGAAGCCTATAAACGTTTCTTTATGGTTGATAAACAAGGTCTTCTCTTTGATGACATGGATGACTTGACACCAGAGCAAAAACCATTTGCTAAGAAACGTGCTGACTTTAGTAACGCAGATAAGTTGACTGATCTGCTTGAAGTAGTGAAGACTGTGAAGCCAACCATTCTTGTAGGAACTTCAACTCAGCCTAATACCTTCACTAAAGAAATAGTAGAAGCTATGTGTGAAAACACAGAACGCCCAATGATCTTCCCTTTGTCAAATCCAACTAAATTGGCAGAAGCTAGTGCCAAAGATTTGATTGAATGGTCAGATGGCAAAGCTTTTGTCGCAACAGGAATTCCTGCTGATACGGTTTCTTATAAAGGTGTAGACTATGTGATTGGTCAAGCAAATAATGCCTTGATTTACCCAGGTCTTGGTCTAGGTATGCTGGCTTCTGAAGCAAGTCTTTTGACTGATGAAATGATTGGAGCAGCGGCGCATTCATTGAGTGGTATTGTCAATCCAGGCCAATCAGGAGCTCCTGTCTTGCCACCATTCAAGTATGTAGCAGATGTTTCTATTAAAGTAGCAGAAGCAGTCGCTAAAAAAGCACAAGAGCAAGGTCTTGCACGCGCTAAGGAAACAGATATAGCCAAAGCAGTTCGTGATTTGAAGTGGTATCCAGAGTATAAATAATTCATTTCTGCTGCTATCCTTCTATAGTGGCAGATTTGTATGGGCTGTGGACTTAAGTAATTTAGAAAGGATACCTATGTCACTCTTTTTAACCTCGATTACGAGTATCATTCCGATTATTGCTATTATTGTTTTGGGGTATATTCTTCAGGTGAGGGGATGGTTTGGAGATAGTTTTGGATCCAATCTATCTCGTTTGATCATGAATGTAGCCTTGCCAGCGTCAATCTTTGTGTCGGTGATGAAATACCTAACGCTAGATAAACTAATCAGTCTTTCTGGAGGACTCTTTTATACTTTTGTAGCATTTAAATTGGGATATATAGTAGCTTATATTGCAGTTATGCTTTTCAAGGTTCGTCCAGGACGGCGAGGAACCATGATTAATACCTTTGTGAATGCCAATACTATTTTTATCGGTTTACCATTAAATGTTGCTCTTTTTGGTAATCAGGCTCTTCCATATTTCTTGATTTACTATATCACCAACACGATTTCCACCTGGACATTAGGCGTGTATTTGATGACGAGCGATAGTAAATCGGGTCAAAGCAAGAAGAAAACTAAATTTGACTGGAAGAAATTGCTTCCAGCTCCGCTTGTAGGTTTTCTTGTCGCTCTACTATTTTTGATTCTCCGAATCTCCATTCCAGATTTCGCAACGAATACCTTAACCTATGTTGGAAATATCGTCACTCCCTTATCTCTGATTTATATTGGTATCGTTCTTGCAAAGGCAGGCTTGAATACTATTACTTTTGATAAAGATACAATTGTCACTTTAGTTGGACGCTTTATCCTAGCTCCTCTGATTATGCTTCTTGTATTGAAGTTCTTTGCACCAAATATGGCGACAGTAGAATTTAAGACTTTTATGATTCAGTCCGCTACACCAGCTCTAGCTGTTCTCCCAATCCTTGCTAATCAGGGAAAAGGAGATGTGGAATTCTCTACGAATGTGGTGACTCTAAGTACGGTTCTATTTATCGTTGTTATTCCAATATTACAAACTTTATTAGGATAAGAGGAAGAGCTTGTGAGAATAATTTTGAATTGCATGAAAAAATGGCAGACACTCATCAAGATTACCTTATTTTTATCTATTGTTAGTCTAGTTATTGTAGAGATAATCAGACTTTTTAAGACAATTTCGTTTGATAAGATTGGAGCAATCTTGGGGGAACTCTCTCCAATAAAAGTCATTAGTTTAGCTTTGCTCGGTTCTATGGCTGTTGCGCCAATGATGCTCTATGATAGAATCCTAAATAAAGAACTTAATCAGAAACAAAAATTATCTTACTTACTAGAAACAAGTTGGACTATAAATAGCTTGAATAATATGATTGGCTTTGCCGGTTTGGTGGATGTTGGTTTACGCTATTCTTTCTATGGAGATGAAGAACGCTCTGAAAAAAGTATGCAAGGAATTTCTCGTGTCATACCTTATTTTATGAGTGGTTTCTCACTGTTTGCACTGATAAGTTTAATTTTCACAATTATATTTCCCATTTCAATGGGGATTAAACAATATTGGCCAGCTCTTTTGGGAGCTTGTCTCTATCTTCCAATTATTTTATTTGTTTCCAATAGAAAAAAATGGGTCTATTTTGGTCAATTGAGTGGAAGGACAATTTTATCTTTAGTGTTAACTTCTGCCCTTGATTGGGCTAGTGTATTAAGTTTTTTCCTTTTGGTTGGGTATGTTTTAGGCTACAATTTACCAATTTATGATGTAATCCCCCTCTTTATGATTGCTATTACAATTGGTATTATATCGATGATTCCTGGTAGCCTAGGTAGTTTCGATTTAATTATGGTATCTGGTTTAGTTGGCCTTGGTATTGATAAAGATCAGGCGCTAAGTTGGTTACTAGTATTTCGTTTATTCTATTATATTCTTCCTTTCTGTTTAGGGATTGTTTTATTCTTAAAAAATATGGGTGGCCGACTTAATGAGAAATATTTGGGAATTCCCCAAAAGGTTATTGGATCACTATCCACTATAGTATTGGTTTGGGGGTTGCGACTTTTTGCTTTCTTCCTCGTGGTGTCAGCTATAGTTCCTCAAGAATTAGGACATCTTCCTTTGTTTAAAGAACTTTCACCTAGCACTGGACAGTTTGTTTTTCAACTTCCTAGTATCATTCTCGGCGTTCACTTCTTCCTTCTTGCAAGACTAGTGAAACGACGTTTAAAATTTACATTACCATTAGCTACTGTACTAGGTCTAGTAAGCCTTGTTTATTTGAATATTGGTAGTCTTTCATTAGCAAGTAGTTTTTTTCTAATCATTATTTTGTCTATCATATGGTGGATTAGAAATACATTTGTTCGCAGTCATTATATTTATGCTTGGGAAGATTGTTGTAAGGATATATCGTATATTGGTGGAAGTTTCTTCTTGACCCTTGTTTTGTTAGGACATTTGAACCCTCATCATGTATTTGAAGTTAAACATCTTCCTCATTTGATTACACACTGGCTTCATCTTTTTAGCTCGTCTCTGATATTGGTGATTTCGTATGTTTTGGTACTCCGTGAGAGCAATCAAACCAAAGAGAATTTTGGAGAAGTTTTCGATAAGCAACGTTATCAAGACTTTATTGCAACAATACCAAATATAAATTTAGATGCTACTCTGGCTTATTTAGATGACAAATACCTTTATTGGTACCAAGAGGATGGTCAAGACAAGGTTGTTTTCCAATTTGCAATTGAAAATAATAAATGTGTCGTTATGTCGGATCCACTGGCACAGTCAGGATACTTAGAAAAAGGCGTATCGAAGTTTTTAGAGGATGCGGAGGACACAAATGTCTCTGTTATTTTCTACGAAATTAATCAAGAAACCACCCTATTACTTCATGAATATGGGTACGACTTTATGAAATTTGGGGAGACTGCTCAGGTATTACTCGATAGATTTACAACCGAAGGAAAACAAGGAAAGAAATTTAGAACAGTTGTTAATCGGTTAGAAAGCAAGGGGTATCAATTCCAAGTATTACAACCACCTTTTGATAAGAAGTTGCTTAACACCCTTAAAGAAATATCGGATAATTGGCTAGATGGTCGTCAAGAAAAAGGGTTTTCACTTGGATTTTTTGATGAGAAGTACATTCAATTAGCACCAATAGCTCTTGTAAGGGATAAGGAAGATAGGGTTCAGGCTTTTGTTACCTTTTTAGCTTGTAATGGTCCTGAAGAAGCTAGCATCGATTTGATGCGCTACCACTTAAGGACAGCACCTAATGGTATTATGGATTATCTCTTTGTGAAATTATTACTTCATTTTAAAGAAGAAAGAGTTCGTTTATTTGAATTAGGCATGGCGCCGTTGTCAAATGTAGGAACTGAGAAACATAGCTTTCTACAAGAAAAAGTAGCCTATCTCATCTATGCCTTCACTAATCGATTCTATTCATTTAGTGGTCTTAGACAGTATAAACAAAAGTTTAATCCTATCTGGACACCTAGATATGTTGCCTATCCTCGGGATACTTGGCTTATTTTGGATATGTTAGCAATCTACAGAGTTGATAACCGAAAAGTAAAGAGATTGTCGTATTGACTATTGGTTTTAAACAGTATAAAATGACTGTCGATTTTTTGTCCGACTGCCAAGAGTCAGTTTAATACTATACTAAAATCAAAACGCATTATATAAT
Organism: Streptococcus pseudopneumoniae; assembly: GCF_001072315.1. Classification (GTDB taxonomy): domain Bacteria; phylum Bacillota; class Bacilli; order Lactobacillales; family Streptococcaceae; genus Streptococcus; species Streptococcus pseudopneumoniae_R. The sequence continues at coordinate 24,673 of NZ_JVLI01000022.1, forward strand.
AGTGATATAAAATCAACCAAGGAAGAAATACAAGCCATCAAAACACTTTTAAAAGACTCTAGTACAGCTAAATATCATAAACGCCTTCAAATCGTTCTATTTTGTCTAATGGGCAAATCTTTGAAATTATCCTAAAAGAATTTGAAAGCTCCATGAAAGAATTTTCGAAAAATTTTAAAAAATTCTGAAATATTCTTGACAGCTGATAAAAAAGGTGGTAAGATAGGAAACATCAAAAAAGAAAGCAGAAAAAGAAATGAATAAAAGACAAGCTGTAACGATGAATCAAAACTTTTACTTTAGCTACTTTAGATAGTGTTTGTAGACATGTCACCATGGATGCAAACAGTTCAAGCAATTTGTTTGTATCTATGTGGCTAAGATTTTTGATTGTGGTCCATATAGATGAATATCTAAATGGACTAGCAAAGTTATAACTTGTTAGATTATTTCAAGCATCCGTTTAGGTATTATCTAGGCGGTTTTTTGTTTTATACTCTTCGAAAATCAAATTCAAACCACGTCAACGTCGCCTTGCCGTACTCAAGTACAGCCT
>NZ_JVLI01000023.1:0-204 GCF_001072315.1 Streptococcus pseudopneumoniae
TCAAGTAACGGATTCTAAAGGGCAAGTAGTTAAAGGGTTGAAAATGGCTCTTTATGAGAGTCTAGCTAAGGCACCATCAGGTATACAAGAAGCCTTGAAGTCTAGCCATTTCACTCCGAAAGGAGCGATTCAAGTATTCGGGGCAGAGAATCCAGAAGAGTTCTACAAGACCTACGTGCAAGCTGGAGAAGTTCTGACCATTAC
>NZ_JVLI01000004.1:0-49331 GCF_001072315.1 Streptococcus pseudopneumoniae
TGTTTTGAGGTTGTAGATAAGACTGACGAAGTCAGCTCAAAACACTGTTTTGAGGTTGTAGATGAAACTGACGAAGTCAGCTCAAAACACTGTTTTGAGGTTGCAGATAGAACTGACGAAGTCAGCTCAAAGCACTGCTTTGAGGTTGTAGATAGAACTGACGAAGTCAGTAACATATATATGGCAAGGCGACGTTGACGTGGTTTGAAGAGATTTTAGAAGAGTATGAGTCAAAGACAATCAAAAAATCTCACTATTCATCAGGCTAAAGGAAACCTAATCATAGTGAGATTGTGAATTATAGTAGTTTTTGTATGGCTTCTTCAATTTGTTTTGGGTCTGTTTTTGAAGAGAAGCGTTCAAAGACTTGTCCATCTCGACCGATGAGAAACTTAGCGAAATTCCATTCGATTCGTTTTCCTAGTGGAGCAGATTTCTGGTCTTTCAACCAAACATAGAGGGGATCTGTTTCCTTGCCGTTGACCTTGATCTTGGCAAAACGTGGGAAAGTGGTTTGATAGTGTAGGCTACAGAAGGCGTTGATTTCCTCTGCGCTACCTGGTGCTTGTCCCATAAACTGATTGCAAGGGAAGTCTAAAATCTCAAAACCTTGTTCTTGATAACGGTCATAGAGTTCTTGGAGAGCTTGATACTGGGGTGTTAAACCACATCCAGTAGCAGTGTTGACAACCAAGAGAACCTTACCACGATAGACATCTAGTGGAGTTTCTTGATTGTCTTGATTCAAGACTGAAAAATCGTATAATGAAGTCATTGATTGCTTTTCTCCTTCTGTTTGGTATTTTTAGGAGTTTTCTCCTCCTGAAGTGATAGAAATCCGTAGGTCAGGGTTCCGAAAATACTACCGATAATCAGGCCATACATCAGGAAAGGACCACTTTTATCAAATTGCATGAGCAACTTTCCAAAATCTGAAAAGGACATCTGCTGAACGAAGACTTTATGAAAGATGAGTAGGGTAAAGAGGCCAATCTGAATACCGATAAACACAACCCAGCTTCGGAATTTGATTTGGGCTTTGCTGTAGGTTTTGAGGATAATTTCTGACTTGTCATCTTTTTCCAGATGGAGTTCTTTGACGGCTCTTTGAGTTTTTAAAGTAATGAAAAAAATGAGTCCAGAGTAAACGTAGGGCATAGCATAGCGAACGGTTTCTATGAAGCGTCCAAATAACAGATAAAATAAGAAGAGGAAGAAGGAAGAATAAACGATTTGAACCATGGAACGGGCACAAGCCTTATAGATAATTTCTTGCCGGCATTCATCAAAAGGACCTTGGATATGAAAGAGATTTCGGAGTAGGCGAGTGGTGAAGTCTTCTTTTTTCATGTTAGTAATCTCCTAGATGAGCGGTTTTACTGACTTTCTTTTACGAATTGATAGAGATAATAAAGATAAGTGATAGAAGAAAGGCTAGCGATAGTCAGCAGTAAATAATATTTCCAATCGCTTGAGATGAGCATCAGTTGTGGTAAAGATAGAATCATAAAGCATAGTGCTAAGTTGAGTATGCGTGTTTTTTGGGAGTCAATCTTTAGATAAGTCAGTCCTTTGTTAAGGGCTGGAACAAAGACTAGCACGAGGAATATCTCTCTGATTAAGTTCCCTGAAACGATGATGAAGATGAGCAGAGAACTGAACAAAAGATGATAGGTAAGTAAAGTTAGTAATGATTTCATAGGGCACCTCTTAATCCTGGTCTTTTTTAGCTCTTGCAATACGAAGTGAGTCGACAATATGCATCATCACTCCGAAAAAGAAAGCTCCCAGTATAGTTTTAAAAATATGTTTTGTATTTAGAAGAGAACTGATAAAATTTGGATTTTCACTTGTTAGGGTATCAATGAGTGGAATTATAAAAAATATCACTGTTCCATAAATCGAACCTGCTTTCAGACCAGGATAACGTAACTGTTTCTTTTCTTTTTTCATAGTTTCCTCCTAATCCTCATCCGGATCTTTCTTAGTTTTTGCAATGCGACGGGAGATGAGGAACTGTATGCTCGCTCCGAAGAAAATAGAACCGAGAATGCTTGATACACCATTTCTTATAGTGAGGAGAGAATGAAAATAGTCCTGACCTTCACCTATTAGTATATGGAGAAGAGGAGTTATAAAAAACATCCATAGACCAAAGAACAAACCTGCTTTAAGACCTGGGTAATGTAGTTGCTTACTTTCTTTCTCACTCAGCATATCTGGATCAATAGCTGTAATCCCTGTTTTTTTCATTTGGTAGGTGACATAGCCAGCAGCGATGAGGGCAATCACTAAAATCAGAGGAGGATAGATTAGAGCCACTTCTTGAGGGTATTTATAGGCCAGAAGGAGTGGAATAAGATTTCCGAAAATCATCAGATAAAAGAGGACGATAAAGACTTGGTTACCGATACGATCGGCCTCACGCCGTTTGTATTCGTCAAGGGGACCAGAAATACCGTATGTGCGTTTGATCAGTTTTTCAGTGAAGGTTTCTTTTTTCATGAGTTTGCTCCTTTTTTAAAAATCTTCCTCCCAAAAGAGACTGTTGAGGTCAGTTTGGAGGCTGCGGGCGAGATTGAGACAGAGTTCCAGGGTTGGATTGTACTTGTCGTTTTCAATCATATTGATAGTCTGTCTCGAGACACCGATATCCTTGGCGAGTTCGAGCTGGGAAATACCCAATTCCTTGCGAAATTCTTTCACACGATTCATCTGGTCTCCTTTCTGATTTGTGTCGTATATATTTGACTACATTATATTCTTCTATAGAGCGAATGTCAAGTATATTTGACATATTTCTTAAAGAAATCTTACTTTTTTTGGCCTATTTGTCTGACTAGTGCAAGCTGGTCAGATTTGTGGTAAAATAGATGAGATATGACAAAAGAATTTCATCATGTAACGGTCTTACTCCACGAGACGATTGATATGCTCGATGTAAAGCCTGACGGTATCTACGTTGATGCGACTTTGGGTGGAGCGGGCCATAGCGAATATTTATTAAGTAAATTAAGTGAAAAAGGCCATCTCTATGCCTTTGACCAGGACCAGAATGCCATTGACAATGCGCAAAAACGCTTGGCACCCTACATTGAAAAGGGGATGGTGACCTTTATCAAGGACAACTTCCGTCATTTACAGGCACGTTTGCGCGAAGCTGGTGTTCAGGAAATTGATGGAATTTGTTATGACTTAGGAGTGTCTAGTCCTCAATTGGATCAGCGTGAGCGTGGTTTTTCTTATAAAAAGGATGCGCCACTAGACATGCGCATGAATCAGGATGCTAGTCTGACAGCCTATGAAGTGGTGAACCACTATGACTATCATGACTTGGTTCGTATTTTCTTCAAGTATGGCGAGGATAAATTCTCTAAACAGATCGCTCGTAAGATTGAACAAGCTCGGGAAGTCAAGCCGATTGAGACAACGACTGAGTTAGCAGAGATTATCAAGTCGGCCAAACCTGCCAAGGAACTCAAGAAGAAGGGCCATCCTGCTAAGCAGATTTTCCAGGCTATTCGAATTGAAGTCAATGATGAACTGGGAGCGGCAGATGAGTCCATCCAGCAGGCTATGGAGATGTTGGCTCTAGATGGTAGAATTTCAGTGATTACCTTTCATTCCTTAGAAGACCGCTTGACCAAGCAATTGTTCAAGGAAGCTTCAACAGTTGAAGTTCCCAAAGGTTTGCCTTTCATCCCAGATGATCTCAAACCTAAGATGGAATTGGTGTCCCGTAAGCCAATCTTGCCAAGTGCAGAAGAATTAGAAGCCAATAACCGCTCGCACTCAGCTAAGTTGCGCGTGGCCAGAAAAATTCACAAGTAAGAGGAAAAAATGGTAGATAAAAAAGAAACAACCAGTCAATTCTTGCAGAGTCGTATAAAAAAATTCTCCCGTGTGGAGAAGGCTTTTTATCTTTCCATTGCGTTTACAGCTCTTGTTTTGGCGCTTAGTATTATCTTTATGCAGACTCGACTCCTACAAGTACAAAATGATCTGACAAAAATCAATGCGCAGATAGAGGAGAAAAAGACAGAATTAGATGATGCCAAACAAGAGGTAAATGAATTGTTGAGGGCAGAACGCTTGAAAGAAATTGCAGATAAAAAAGATTTGAAATTGAATAATGAGAATATTCGATCAGCGGAGTAAGATATGAAGTGGACAAAAAGAATAACCCGATTTGCGATTAGAAACCGTAAATCTCCAGCAGAAAACCGTAAAATAGTGGGGAAGTACATCAGCTTGTTAGCTGTCGTACTTTTCGCTGTCTTTTTGGTCAATTTTGCTGTTATTATCGGGAGTGGTAGTAAATTTGGAACGGATCTAGTCAAAGAGGCCAAGAAAGTTCACCAAATAACCCGTACAGTCCCTGCCAAACGTGGGACTATTTATGACCGAAATGGAGTCCCGATTGCTGAGGACGCAACCTCCTATAATGTCTATGCTGTTATTGATAAAAAATACAAATCAGCAACTGGTAAAATTCTTTATGTAGAAGATGCCCAGTTTAATAAGGTAGCAGAGGTTTTCCATAAGTATCTGGACATGGAAGAATCCTATGTAAGAGAGCAACTCTCGCAACCTAATCTCAAGCAAGTTTCCTTTGGTTCGAAGGGCAATGGGATTACATATGCCAATATGATGGCTATTAAAAAAGATTTGAAAGATGCTAGTGTGGAAGGGATTGACTTTACAACTAGCCCTAACAGAAGCTATCCAAATGGACAATTTGCTTCTAGCTTTATTGGCTTAGCCCAACTTCATGAAAATGAGGATGGTAGTAAGAGTTTGTTAGGGACTTCTGGTTTGGAGAGTTCTTTAAATACCATTCTTGCTGGGACAGACGGTATTATTACCTATGAAAAAGACCGTGTAGGAAATATCGTACCAGGTACAGAACAGGTATCGCAACAAACTGTGGATGGCAAGGATGTTTATACAACATTGTCTAGCCCGCTCCAATCTTTCATGGAAACTCAGATGGATGCCTTTCTACAAAAAGTAAAAGGTAAGTATATGACCGCGACCTTGGTCAGTGCAAAGACCGGTGAAATCCTTGCTACCACCCAACGACCTACCTTTAATGCAGATACTAAAGAAGGAATCACTGAGGACTTTGTTTGGCGTGATATTCTTTATCAAAGTAACTATGAACCAGGATCAGCCTTTAAGGTCATGATGTTAGCTTCTTCTATTGATAATAATACCTTCCCAAGTGGAGAATACTTCAATAGCAGTGAATTCAAAATAGCGGATGCGACGACTCGAGATTGGGATGTTAATGCTGGTTTGACTACTGGTGGGATGATGACTTTCTTACAAGGTTTCGCTCACTCCAGTAATGTTGGAACGAGTCTACTTGAACAAAAAATGGGAGATGCTACTTGGTTGGATTATCTAAAACGCTTTAAATTTGGGGTTCCAACTCGCTTTGGCTTGACAGATGAATACGCTGGTCAACTTCCAGCTGATAATATTGTTAGTATTGCTCAAAGCTCATTTGGGCAAGGAATTTCAGTGACACAAACACAAATGCTTCGTGCCTTTACAGCTATTGCTAATGATGGAGTTATGCTGGAGCCAAAATTTATAAGTGCTATTTATGATACTAACAATCAGTCTGTACGTAAGTCACAAAAAGAAATAGTAGGAAATCCTGTTTCCAAAGAGGCAGCAAGCACAACTCGAAATCACATGATCTTAGTTGGGACGGACCCTCTATATGGAACTATGTATAATCACTACACAGGAAAGCCAATTATAACAGTTCCTGGACAAAATGTAGCAGTTAAATCCGGTACGGCTCAAATCGCTGATGAGAAAAATGGAGGATACTTGGTTGGTTCTACCAATTATATTTTCTCAGTTGTGACTATGAATCCTGCTGAAAATCCTGATTTTATCTTGTATGTAACGGTTCAACAGCCTGAGCATTTTTCAGGTATCCAGTTGGGAGAATTTGCCACCCCAATCTTGGAGCGGGCTTCAGCTATGAAAGAATCTCTCAATCTTCAATCTCCAGCCAAAAATTTAGATAAAGTTACGACAGAATCTTCTTATGCAATGCCTAGCATCAAGGATATTTCACCTGGTGAGTTGGCGGAAGCCTTACGCCGAAATATTGTGCAACCAATCGTTGTAGGTACTGGAACAAAGATTAAAGAGACTTCTGTAGAAGAAGGGACCAATCTTGCACCAAACCAACAAGTTCTCCTTTTATCGGATAAGGTAGAAGAAATTCCAGACATGTATGGCTGGAAAAAAGAGACTGCCGAGACCTTTGCTAAATGGTTGGATATTGAACTGGAATTTGAAGGTTCAGGTTCCGTTGTTCAGAAGCAAGATGTTCGGACTAATACAGCTATCAAAAACATTAAAAAAATTACATTAACTTTAGGAGACTAATATGTTTATTTCTATTAGTGCTGGAATTGTGACATTTTTACTAACTTTAGTAGGAATTCCGGCCTTTATCCAATTTTATAGAAAGGCGCAAATTACAGGCCAACAGATGCATGAGGATGTTAAACAGCACCAAGCAAAAGCTGGGACGCCAACAATGGGGGGACTTGTTTTCCTCATTGCTGCAGTTGTGGTGAGTTTCCTCGTCGCTCTTTTTTCGAAACAATTGACCAATAATGTGGGAATGATTTTGTTCATCTTGGTCCTTTATGGACTTGTCGGATTTTTAGATGACTTTCTCAAGGTCTTCCGCAAAATCAATGAAGGTCTCAATCCTAAGCAAAAATTGGCTCTTCAGCTTTTAGGTGGAGTTATCTTCTACCTTTTTTATGAGCGTGGGGGCGATATGCTCTCTGTATTTGGTTATCCAGTTCATTTGGGATTTTTCTATATTTTCTTCGCTCTTTTCTGGCTAGTCGGTTTTTCAAATGCAGTCAACTTGACAGACGGCATTGACGGTCTAGCTAGTATTTCAGTGGTAATTAGTTTGTCAGCCTATGGAGTTATTGCCTATGTGCAAGGTCAGATGGATATTCTTCTAGTGATTCTTGCCATGATTGGTGGTTTGCTTGGTTTCTTTGTCTTTAACCATAAGCCTGCTAAGGTCTTTATGGGGGATGTGGGAAGTTTAGCTCTCGGTGGAATGCTGGCAGCAATCTCTATGGCACTTCACCAAGAATGGACTCTCTTGATTATCGGAATTATTTATGTCTTTGAAACAACTTCGGTCATGATGCAAGTAACTTATTTCAAACTGACAGGTGGTAAACGTATTTTCCGTATGACACCTGTACATCACCATTTTGAACTTGGAGGATTGTCTGGTAAAGGAAATCCTTGGAGCGAGTGGAAGGTTGACTTCTTCTTTTGGGGAGTGGGGCTTCTAGCAAGTCTCCTGACCCTAGCAATTTTGTATTTGATGTAAGAATGGCACCCTGATGTTTCAGGGTGTTTTTGCTGTTTAAAAAATATTGGTCAATTAAAGTCAAAATCCTTGACCTTTTCTGACTAATGTAGTATATTATGAACGTAAGGTAAATGAAAGCCTTACTAGAACACTTATTTAAAGTAAAATAGAAAGAGGTGGGGTCTATGTTTAATCTAGAAATCTTCAGAAGTAAAGATAGTCTACTCCTGCTTGAAAAAGAAAAACCAGAAATAGTACGTAGAGTAGCGATTTAGCTAGTCTAAATTTTTTAAAACAAAGGTCAAAGATAGTCAATATCAGTAATCATAACTAAGTAAATAAAAAGAGGTAAAGAATATGAACAACAATTTTAATAATTTTAACAACATGGATGATTTATTTAACCAATTGATGGGTGGTATGCGAGGATACAGTTCTGAAAATCGTCGTTACTTGATTAATGGACGTGAAGTGACACCTGAGGAATTTGCTCACTATCGTGCAACTGGTCAATTGCCAGGAAATGCAGAAGTTGATGGACAAATGCCACAACAGGCATCAGGTATGAAGCAAGACGGTGTCCTTGCTAAACTAGGCCGAAACTTGACCGCAGAAGCGCGTGAGGGCAAGCTGGATCCAGTCATCGGACGAAACAAGGAAATTCAAGAAACATCTGAAATCCTTTCACGCCGTACCAAGAATAATCCTGTTTTGGTCGGGGATGCAGGCGTTGGTAAGACAGCCGTTGTCGAAGGTCTAGCACAAGCGATTGTGAATGGTGATGTTCCAGCTGCTATTAAGAATAAGGAAATTATTTCCATTGATATCTCAGGTCTTGAGGCTGGTACTCAATATCGTGGTAGCTTTGAAGAAAACGTTCAAAACTTAGTCAATGAAGTAAAAGAAGCGGGAAATATCATTCTCTTCTTTGATGAAATTCACCAAATCCTCGGTGCTGGTAGCACTGGTGGAGATAGTGGTTCTAAAGGTCTTGCGGATATTCTCAAGCCAGCTCTCTCTCGTGGAGAATTGACAGTGATTGGGGCAACGACTCAAGATGAATACCGTAACACCATCTTGAAGAATGCAGCCCTTGCTCGTCGTTTCAACGAAGTGAAGGTTAATGCTCCATCTGCTGAAGATACTTTCAAGATTCTTCAAGGAATTCGTGATCTCTATCAACAACACCACAATGTCATCTTGCCAGATGAAGTCTTGAAAGCAGCAGTGGATTATTCTGTTCAGTATATTCCTCAACGTAGCTTGCCAGATAAGGCTATTGACCTTGTCGATGTAACGGCGGCTCACTTGGCAGCTCAGCATCCTGTAACAGATGTGCATGCTGTTGAACGTGAAATTGAGGTAGAAAAAGACAAGCAAGAAAAAGCAGTTGAGGCAGAAGATTTTGAAGCAGCTCTAAACTATAAAACACGCATCGCAGAATTAGAAAAGAAAATCGAAAACCACACAGAAGATATGAAAGTGACTGCAAGTGTCAACGATGTGGCTGAATCTGTAGAGCGAATGACCGGTATTCCGGTATCTCAAATGGGAGCATCAGACATCGAACGTTTGAAAGATATGGCTCATCGTCTGCAAGATAAGGTAATCGGTCAAGATAAGGCAGTTGAAGCAGTAGCCCGTGCTATCCGTCGTAACCGTGCTGGTTTTGATGAAGGCAATCGCCCAATCGGTAGTTTTCTCTTTGTAGGTCCAACTGGGGTTGGTAAGACGGAACTTGCTAAACAATTGGCGCTAGATATGTTTGGAACCAAGGATGCGATCATTCGTTTGGATATGTCTGAATACAGCGACCGCACAGCCGTTTCTAAGCTAATTGGTACAACAGCAGGTTATGTGGGTTATGATGACAATAGCAATACCTTAACAGAACGTGTACGTCGCAATCCATACTCTATCATTCTCTTGGACGAGATTGAAAAGGCTGATTCTCAAGTCATTACCCTTCTCCTCCAAGTTCTAGATGATGGTCGTTTGACAGATGGTCAAGGAAATACCGTTAACTTTAAAAACACAGTCATTATCGCGACCTCAAATGCTGGTTTTGGCTATGAAGCCAACTTGACAGAAGATGCGGATAAACCAGAATTGATGGACCGTTTGAAACCCTTCTTCCGTCCAGAATTCCTCAACCGCTTTAATGCAGTTATTGAGTTCTCACACTTGACTAAGGAAGACCTTTCTAAGATTGTGGACTTAATGTTGGCTGAAGTTAACCAAACCTTGGCTAAGAAAGACATTGACTTGGTAGTCAGTCAAGCAGCTAAGGACTATATCACAGAAGAAGGTTATGACGAAGTCATGGGTGTTCGTCCGCTCCGTCGCGTGGTTGAACAAGAAATTCGTGATAAGGTGACAGACTTCCATTTGGATCACCTAGATGCCAAACACCTAGAAGCAGATATGGAAGATGGTGGTTTGGTTATTCGTGAGAAAGCCTAAGACAAAATTTTGAGAATAAAAAAGAAGGAGCCAGCTGAAAAAACTGGTTCCTTTTTTGTATTTAAATCACATGCCGTTCAAAGGCATCATCTGAAATCCCTTGTTCTAGGATGAGTTTTGCCCATTCTTTAGCAGAGAAGAGGCTGTGATCCTTGTAGTTTCCGCAAGATTCGATGGTTGTTCCGGGGACATCTTCCCAAGTAGTAGTTTCAGCGATTTCCTTGAGCGAATCCTTGATAACAGCCGCGATTTCAGCGCTGGTGTGGCGCCCCCACATAATCATGTGGAAGCCTGTGCGGCAACCAAATGGTGAGCAATCAATCATACCGTCAATGCGGGTACGGATGAGTTTGGCTAAGAGGTGCTCGATAGTGTGAAGGCCAGCGGTAGGGATAGAGTCTTCATTGGGTTGCACTAAACGAATATCATAATTGGAGATGACATCTCCCTTTGGCCCTGTTTCTTCCCCAATCAAGCGAACATAGGGTGCTTTAACAATGGTATGGTCAAGTTCAAAACTTTCAACAATAACTTCTTTTGACATGGTAAATCCTTTCAGTTTTCTTCCTTCATTATATCATAAAGGTTGCTCCTGAGACAGAGAGAAAACCTCTCCGAGGGTGGAGAGGTTCGAACCGTTATTTACGATATAAGCGGTCGTATTGGTAGTAAGGGTCAAAGGTTACATTGATACCCAATTTGCGAAGGACATTCTTGTCTTCATCTGTCAAGATGATGGTTGAGTGGGCTTCGCTTCCTTTGAGGTTGCCAAGTTCTTCCATAGCACGAGCAGCATCAGGATTTTCTGTAGCTGTGATAGCTAGTGCAATCAGGATTTCATTTGAATGAAGGCGTGGATTGCGGCTACCGAGATGGTCTATTTTAAGGCCTTGGATTGGCTTAACAACTTCAGGTTCGATTAGTTTTACTTCTTTAGCGATGTCAGCTGATTTCTTGATGGCGTTGATAAGAGCAGCGGCTGTAGGACCAAAGAGTTCTGAGTTCTTACCAGTGACAATTTCCCCGCTAGGCAATTCAAGGGCTAGGGCTGGTCCGCCAGTTTCTTCTGCTTTTTGACGGGCAACGACAGCAACCTTGCGGTCTGCAGGTGTGATACCTAGGTCGTTCATAAGCAACTCAATTTTCTTGACAGCAGATTCGCCAACTTTTTCGGCTTTAAAATCAAGAACAGTCTGATAGTAGCGACGGATGATTTCTTGTTTAGAGGCTTCGATAGCAGCCTCATTATCTGTAATAGCGAAACCAACCATGTTGACACCCATGTCTGTTGGAGAAGCGTATGGAGACTCTCCTAGAATGCGTTCCAACATGCGCTTGAGCACTGGGAAAATCTCTATATCACGATTGTAGTTGACAGTGGTTTCTCCGTAGGTTTGGAGATGGAAGGGGTCAATCATGTTGACATCATCAAGGTCAGCTGTGGCAGCCTCGTAGGCCAAATTGACTGGGTGATGAAGGGGAAGATTCCAAACTGGGAAGGTTTCAAATTTAGCGTAACCAGACTTGATACCATTGATTTGGTCGTGGTACATATTTGACATACAAGTCGCCAATTTTCCAGAACCAGGTCCAGGAGCAGTTACGACAATCAGGTTGCGACTGGTTTTGATGTAGTCGTTTTTCCCCATGCCTTCTGGTGAAATGATGTGATCCATATCTGTCGGATATCCTTTGATTGGATAATGAAGATAAGAATCAATTCCGTTTTTATCTAACTGGTTGCGGAAGGCATCTGCAGCTGGCTGGCCAGCGTACTGTGTGATGACAACGGAACCAACAAAAATCCCTAATTCATTGAATTTATCAATCAAGCGAAGAACTTCTTGGTCATAAGAAATGCCCAAGTCACCACGTGCTTTAGAATGCTCGATGTTGCTTGCGTTAATGGCAATCACAACTTCAACCTGCTCTTTCAATTCTTGTAAGAGCTTGATTTTGTTGTCAGGTTCATAACCAGGAAGGACACGAGCAGCGTGGAAATCTTCTAACATTTTACCACCAAACTCCAAGTAGAGCTTGCCGTCAAATTGGTTAATGCGCTCCAAGATGTGGTCACGCTGTAGATTCAAATATTGTTCAGAACTAAAAGCTTGTTTTTTCATTTTTTTACCTCTGACCTCTATTATAATAAAAAATTGGAAGTTAGGAAACTATGGAGTTAAAAAAGGAAGTAAAAAGATTAGGCAAACGCTTGCACAAAATTCTGAAAAGCGCTATCATAGACTATAGATTATGAAAATAATGAGGTAAGAAGATGCAAGAAAAATGGTGGCACAATGCCGTAGTCTATCAAGTCTATCCCAAGAGTTTTATGGACAGCAACGGAGATGGAATTGGCGATTTACCAGGAATTACTAGTAAGTTGGACTATCTAGCCAAGTTAGGAATCACAGCGATTTGGCTTTCTCCCGTTTATGACAGTCCTATGGATGATAATGGTTATGATATTGCTGATTATCAAGCGATCGCAGCTATTTTTGGAACCATGGAGGATATGGACCAACTGATTGCGGAAGCCAAGAAGCGTGATATTCGTATCATCATGGACTTGGTGGTCAATCATACCTCAGATGAACATGCCTGGTTTGTCGAGGCTTGTGAGAATCCTGATAGCCCTGAGAGAGATTACTATATTTGGCGGGATGAACCCAACGACCTAGATTCTATCTTTAGTGGGTCTGCTTGGGAATACGATGAAAAGTCAGGTCAATACTATCTCCACTTTTTCAGCAAGAAACAACCTGATCTCAACTGGGAAAATGAAAAACTTCGCCAGAAAATTTATGAGATGATGAACTTCTGGATTGATAAAGGCATTGGTGGTTTCCGCATGGATGTCATTGACATGATTGGCAAAATTCCTGATGAGAAGGTAGTCAATAATGGCCCTATGCTCCATCCCTATCTCAAGGAGATGAATCAAGCGACCTTTGGAGATAAGAATCTCTTGACAGTAGGGGAGACTTGGGGAGCAACGCCAGAGATTGCTAAGCTCTACTCGGATCCAAAGGGACAAGAATTGTCTATGGTCTTCCAGTTTGAACATATCGGTCTTCAGTATCAGGAAGGGCAACCTAAATGGCACTATCAAAAAGAGCTGAATACCGCTAAGTTAAAAGAAATCTTCAACAAATGGCAGACAGAGTTAGGAGTTGAGGACGGTTGGAATTCCCTCTTCTGGAACAATCATGATCTCCCTCGTATCGTCTCAATCTGGGGAAATGACCAGGAATACCGCGAAAAATCTGCCAAAGCCTTTGCTATCTTGCTTCATCTCATGAGAGGGACTCCTTATATCTACCAAGGTGAGGAGATTGGGATGACCAACTATCCGTTTGAAATGCTGGACCAAGTAGAAGATATTGAATCCCTCAACTATGCGCGTGAGGCTCTTGAAAAAGGTGTTCCGATGGAAGAAATCATGGACAGTATCCGTGTCATTGGACGTGACAATGCCCGTACCCCTATGCAATGGGACGAGAGCAAAAACGCTGGTTTCTCAACAGGTCAACCTTGGTTGGCAGTCAACCCAAACTATCAAGCAATCAACGTTCAAGAAGCACTGGCAAATCCAGATTCTATTTTCTATACCTATCAGAAACTGGTTCAAATCCGTAAGGAAAACAGCTGGCTGATTCGAGCTGACTTTGAACTCTTGGAAACAACTGACAAGGTATTCGCCTATATCCGTAAAGATGGGGACCGTCGTTTCCTAGTTGTGGCTAACTTGTCCAATGAAGAGCAAGACTTGACCGTAGAAGGAAACGTCAAATCTGTCTTGATTGAAAACACCCTAGCTCAAGAAGTCTTTGAAAAACAAATCTTGGCTCCATGGGATGCTTTCTGTGTGGAATTGACTGACTAAAATGAGAGAGGTTGGGCAAAAACTCGACTTCAGGAGAAAATGAAGTAAATCTTCCCACAATAAAACGCATAGTACCAAGGTTTTCATTGTACTGACCTGATATTATGCGTTTTTTGTTTTAAAGACTTTTTTCCCAGCCTCTTTTTGCTAAAAGTTGTGTAAAAACTCTTTTAAAAACATTTGTTAGAATTTTCTAACAAATTCTACAAGAAGTCTTGCATTTATAAAAAAATAGGGTATAATAGTGAAAATACTATTTTGAAGGAGATTATTTATGCAATCGAAAAAGTGGCTCTTAGGAGCAGGAGTGACCTTGAGCACAGCCATTCTTTTAACTGCTTGTGGGAAAAGTGAAAAGAATGCAGATGCTCCCAAAACATTTTCTTATGTTTATGCAGTTGATCCATCATCCTTGGATTATAGTGTTACAAGTAAAAGTTCAACTTCTGACGTAATAGGTAATGTCGTCGACGGTCTTTTAGAGAATGATAAATATGGGAATCTCATTCCTTCTCTAGCAGAGGATTGGTCAGTTTCTAAAGATGGCTTGACTTATACCTACAAACTTCGTAAAGGTGTGAAGTGGTATACTTCAGAAGGAGAAGAGTATGCGGAAGTTAAAGCTCAGGATTTTGTTACAGGTCTGAAACATGCAGCAGATGGAAAGTCTGATGGTCTTTCTTTGGTTGAGAAATCCATCAAAGGATTGGAGGCTTATGTTAGTGGTGAGACAAACGATTTCTCAACTGTAGGTGTAAAGGCTCTTGATGATTATACGGTAGAATATACCCTTAATAACCCGGAAAGTTTTTGGAACTCTAAAGTAACCACAGCAACCATGCTTCCTGTAAATGAAGAATTTTTGAATGCAACAGGCAAGGATTACGGAGCGCCAACTCCATCAAGTATTCTTTACAATGGCCCATATTTTTTGAAATCTTTGATTTCTAAATCTGTGATTGAATATGAAAAAAATCCTAACTATTGGGATAAGGACAATGTCAAAATTGACAATGTTAAATTGACATTCTATGATGGTTCAGATCAAGAATCCTTAATTCGTAGCTTTACACAAGGTGCCTATACCACTGCACGTCTTTTTCCAGCAAGCTCAAACTTTGAGTCAACTAAGAAAGAGTACGGAGATAAGATTGTCTATAGTCCACAAGAGGCAACAAGCTACTACCTCACTGTGAACGTAAACCGCCAGTCTTACAATAAAACAGCTAAAACAGATGAGTCACAAAAAACATCAACAAAAGAAGCTCTTCTCAATAAGAACTTCCGTCAGGCTCTTAATTTTGCATTTAATCGCCACGCCTATACAGCTCAATTAAACGGTGAAGAGGGTGCGGATAAGATTATTCGTAATAGTCTAGTGCCAGATAATTATGTTCAAGTAGCTGGGAAGACCTTCGGACAGTTGGATCAGGATGAACTACTGAAATATGGAGAACAGTGGAAAGATGTGACTCTCACAGATGGTAAGGATACAATTTACAATCCAACAAAGGCTAAATCTGCATTTGAAAAAGCGAAGTCAGAATTGCAAGCTAAGGGGGTGAGTTTCCCGATTCATTTGGATGTGCCTGTTGAGCAAACTGATGTAGTTGCGGTTCAACAAACCAATTCTCTAAAACAATCAATTGAAGAAACGCTTGGAATGGAGAATGTCATTATAGATGTTCTTCAAATGACAGACAATGAGAAGGAAAGTATTACTTCTCAAGCTAAAGTTCCAACCCAAAAAGATTATGATTTGAACGGAACAGGTTGGGGACCAGATTATCAAGATCCAGCAACCTATCTCAATATTTTAGATGCTAAGAAGGGTTCTGCCTTGAAACATCTAGGTATAACAAAGGGCAAGGATCCTGAAGTTGTGGCGAAAGTTGGCTTGGATGAATACAAGAAGCTCTTGGATGATGCGGCTTCTGAGACAAGTAATCTTGATAAACGATACGAAAAGTATGCCAAAGCACAGGCTTGGGTTACTGATAGTTCACTTCTTATTCCAGTTGCTTCTTCAGGTGGCTCTCCTATGGTTAGTCGTACTGTTCCATTTACCAAAGCTTATTCACAGGTCGGTATTAAGGGGGATCCATTTATTTTTAAAGGAATGGAACTTCAAAATGATATTGTGACAACTAAAGAGTATGATGCGGCCTTCAAAAAGTGGCAAAAGGAAAAACTGGAATCGAATGCTCAGTATCAAAAGAATTTAGAAAAACATGTAAAATGAGTCTAGGCTTGTTTTCACAAATAAATTTTAATCAATAAATCGTATAAAAACAAGGGAGGACTGTATGAAAGACAGAAATCCTTTGTTTTTTTATAACCAAGGTTTATAAACTTTCATTCTCAAAATTCAATTAACTTTACAAATTCCCACTATTTTGGTAAAATAAATATATGTTATAAAAACTAACATAAAGGAGAAAGAAGATGACTACAAAAAAGCGTATCCTTAGTGCAGGACTGACTTTTGCAGCTGCTTTGCTTTTAGCTGCTTGCGGACAATCAGGTTCAGATACAAAAACTTACTCATCAACCTTTAGTGGAAATCCAACTACATTTAACTACTTGTTAGACTACTACGCTGATAATACAGCCATCATTACCAACCTAGTTGATGGTTTGCTTGAAAATGACAATCACGGAAACCTAGTTCCGTCTTTGGCAGAGGGCTGGTCTGTTTCAAGCGACGGTCTGACTTATACCTATAAACTGAGAAAAGATGCCAAATGGTTCACAGCTGACGGTGAAGAGTATGCCCCAGTCAAGGCACAAGATTTTGTGACAGGTATCAAGTATGCAGTGGATAATAAATCACAGGCCATTGACTTGATTCAAAACTCGATCAAGGGCTTGAATGATTATATTACAGGAGCGGATTCTGACTTTTCTAAGGTTGGGGTGAAGGCTATTGACGACCAGACTGTTGAGTATACTTTGACACGTCCAGAGACTTACTGGAACTCAAAAACAACCAATAGTATTCTATTCCCAGTAAACGAAGAGTTTTTAAACTCAAAAGGGAAAGATTTTGGTACCTTATCTCCAGATAGTATTCTCTACAGCGGACCTTATTTGTTAAAAGATTTCACATCGAAGTCATCAATCGAATATGTGAAAAATCCGCATTACTACGATCATGACAAAGTATCAATTGAACATGTGAAATTGGCTTACTTTGATGGTTCAGACCAAGAATTGACTATCCGTAATTTTGAAAGTGGAGCCTATTCAATCGCTGGGGTTTATCCAAATAGTTCTAACTTTGCTAAGACCAAGGAGAAATATAAGGATAATATCGTCTATAGCTTGCAGGACAAGACTTCTTGGTACTTCAATTTCAACGTCAATCGTAAGGCCTACAACCATACGTCTAAAACGACAGATGAGCAGAAGAAATCAACTGAGACAGCTGTCTTGAACAAGAACTTCCGTCAAGCGGTGAACTTTGCCTTGGATCGTACAGCCTATTCTGCCCAGTCAAATGGGGAAGAGGCGGCTAGCAAGACCCTTCGTAACACCCTAGTGCCTCCTACATTTGTCCAAGTTGGAGACAAGACCTTTGGAGAAGTAGTTGCTTCTAAATTGGTCAACTATGGTACAGAATGGTCAGGTATTAACTTGGCAGATGCTCAGGATGCCTATTTCAACAAAGAAAAAGCCCAAGCAAAATTTGCGGAAGCTAAAAAAGAATTGACAAGTCAAGGTGTGACCTTCCCAATTCACTTGGATGTGGCGGTTGATCAGACAAGTAAAAATGCCGTGACAGGCATGAACTCAGTTAAGCAGACCCTTGAGTCAGTTTTAGGTGCGGATAACATTGTCATTGATGTTCAGCAACTTTCAACAGATGACTTTAATAACGTAGCCTTCTTAGCGCCAACAGCAGCTGATCGAGACTACGATTTGAACTTTGATGGTTGGGTAGGTGACTATCAAGATCCGTCAACTTATCTCAATCCTTTCAATGCAGAGGATGGCTTCTATCTCAAGATTTTTGGACTAGATGCCAAGGAAGACAAGGAAAAAATCACTAGCCTAGGTCTGGATACCTACACTAAGATGCTCAAAGATGCAGATAGTGAAAATAAAGATGTAGCCAAACGTTACGAAAAATATGCTGAAGCACAGGCTTGGATGATTGATCATTCTCTGATTATGTCAGCTATGTCAAGTGGTGGAACAGCATCTGTCACCAAAGTAACGCCATTTACAAGAGGGTATTCATTGGTCGGCATCAAGGGTGACGGCAATAACTACAAGTACATGAAACTGCAAAAAGATACTGTGACAACCAAACAGTTTGAAGAAGCTAAGACTAAATGGGAGCAAGAAAGCAAAAAAGCAATCGAAAAAGCTCAAAAAGAAGCAGAAAAGCATGTTAAATAATGATGAGCAGTTCTATTGGATGATTTTTATAAAGTCGTCCTAATAGAACTGTTTTTTTGCTGTATGGGCTAGTAGTTATCTGGCTGTGTTGAAAATTGTAAATGAAATGCTGTATTGATTTTGATGGTTTAATGCTCAATGAAAATCAAAGATCAACTAGGAAGAGATACACAGAATTTCAAAGACTTGTTTTGAGATTGTCTCCAGTAACATATAACCATTATACGGTGGTGTTGGTATACTTTGAAGAGATTTTCGAAGAGTATAAGTGCTTTGATGTCCAAATAACCTATATCGAAGGATGTTTATAAACTGGCTAGATGTAGAACTTATCGTAAAAAGGTGATATAATAGTAACATTAAATGTATAGGTGTTAATCATGAATAGACGTTTTAAAAAATCACGTTCACAGAAAGTGAAGCGAAGTGTTAATATAGTTTTGTTGACTATTTATTTATTGTTGGCTGGTTTTTTATTGTTTTTAATCTTTAAGTACAATATACTTGCTTTCAGGCACGTTAATATAGTGGTCGCAGTTTTTGCCTTGATGGTTGCTGTGATTGCCGCATTATTAATAATCTATAAAAAAGCAGAAAAGTTCACGATTTTCTTTTTGACACTAGCTGTTTTAGTGAGTTCAGTTTCGTTATTTACTCTGCAGCAATTTGTAGGATTTACAAGTCATATTAATGCAACTTCAAATTATTCAGAGTATTCTCTCAGCGTCGTCGTTTTAAAAGATAGCGATATCAATAATGTTACCCAATTATCTAGTGTTATGGGGCCAACAGGTACGGATAATGAGAATATTCAAAAGCTAATCGCTGATATTAAGACTAGTCAAAATAAGGAATTAACAGTCGAAGAAAGTAGCTCCTATCTTGCGGCCTATAAGAGCTTGCTAGCCGGTGATACAAAAGCAATCATTCTAAACAGCGTCTTTGAAAATATTATCGAATCAGAATATCCTGACTATGCTTCAAAAATTAAGAAAATCTATACCAAAGAATTAACGAAGACGGTTGAAACTCCAAAAGATGTCAAAGGTAACAGTTTCAACGTTTATATCAGCGGAATCGATACTTACGGTCCAATCAGTTCAGTTTCTCGTTCGGATGTCAATATCATTATGACAGTTAATCGTGAAACTAAAAAGATTCTCTTGACAACAACACCTCGTGATTCCTATGTTCCAATTGCAGATGGAGGCAACAACCAAAAAGATAAGTTGACCCATGCAGGGATTTATGGAGTAGATGCTTCAATTCATACATTGGAAAATCTTTATGGTATTGATTTGAACTATTATGCTCGTTTGAATTTCACCTCTTTCTTGAAGTTGATTGATCTTCTCGGTGGAGTTGATGTTTATAATGATCAGGAATTTACTGCTCATACAAATGGGAAGCACTATCCAGTAGGGAATGTCCATCTTGATTCGGAGCAAGCTTTAGGATTTGTGCGTGAGCGTTATTCTTTGGCAGATGGAGACCGGGATCGTGGCCGTAACCAGCAGAAGGTCATTGTCGCTATTTTGCAAAAGTTAACCTCGACAGAAGCTTTGAAAAATTATGACAGTATTATAAAAGGGCTACAAGATTCGATTCAAACCAATATGCCACTTGAAACTATGATGAATTTGGTTAATGCCCAACTTGAGAGTGGTGGAACTTATAAGATCAATTCGCAAGATCTTAAAGGAACAGGGCGTATGGATTTGCCATCCTATGCCATGCCTGAGAGTAACCTCTACATGATGGAGATAAGTGATAGCAGTTTAGAGTCAGTCAAGGCTGCGATCAATAATGTGTTGGAAGGAAAATAAAACAAAATGATTGATATTCATTCGCATATTGTATTTGGTGTGGATGATGGTCCTAAAACGAAGCAAGAAAGCAAGGCGCTTCTGACAGAAGCCTATAGGCAAGGGGTAAGGACTATTGTTTCGACATCGCATAGACGAAAAGGGATGTTTGAAACTCCTGAGGAGACAATAGCAACAAATTTCCAAGAAGTCAAGGAGATAGCCAAGGAAGTGGCTCCAGATTTGACCATTCTCTATGGAGCAGAAATTTATTATACTAGTGATATTCTTGAGAAGCTAGAGGAGCAGGTGATCCCAAGCCTAAATGGAACGCGATACGCACTCATTGAGTTTAGCATGGCTACCCCTTATCGGGAAATCCATACTGCTTTAAGCAATATTCTCATGCTGGGTATAACGCCTGTTATTGCTCATATTGAACGCTACCATGAATTAGAGAATAATGAAAAGCGTGTGAAAGAATTGATTGATATGGGCTGTTATACACAAATCAACAGTTCAAGTGTTTTAAAACTAAAGTTGTTTGGGGATAACTACAAATTTATGAAGAAAAGAGCTAGGTATTTTCTTGAACGTGATTTGGTTCATTTTGTTGCTAGTGATATGCACAATTTGGATAAACGCCCCCCTTGTATGAAAGAAGCCTATGAACTTATCTCAAAACAATACGGTGAAAGAAGAGCGAGAGAATTATTTATTGAAAATCCTCGTTTAATCTTAGCTGATCAAATTATTTAGGAGTTGACATGAAAGAAAATAAAGAAATTACGATTGATGTTTTTCAATTGTTTAAAGTCCTTTGGAAGAAGAAAATCGCTATTATCCTAACTGCGATTGTGGCGGCTTTAGTTGCTTTTGGTGTAAGTAGTTTTGTACTGAAACCTGAGTATTCTAGTACGACACGTATTTATGTGGTCAATCGAAATCAATCGGAAAAAGCAGGGTTGACCAACCAGGATTTGCAGGCAGGTACCTATCTGGTAAAAGACTATAAGGAAATCATCCTCTCTCAAGATGTACTTGAGAAAGTCATTTCAAATCTTAAACTAGAGAAAACAGTTAAGGAATTAAGCAAGAAGATTCAGGTAACAGTACCTGTGGATACTCGTATCGTATCAATTACTGTAAAAAATGCACAACCAGAAGAAGCTAGCCGTATCGCAAATGCTCTTCGTGAAGTGGCTGCTGAAAAAATCATTTCTGTAACTCGTGTATCTGATGTGACAACATTGGAGGAAGCAAGGCCGTCCTTAAGTCCTTCATCACCTAATATTCGTCGTAATACCCTGCTAGCTTTTCTAGCGGGAGGTGCAGTGATGGTCGTTTCAGTCTTGTTACTTGAGTTGTTAGATGATCATGTTAAGCGACCAGAAGATGTGGAAGAAGTAATGCAGATTGCACTTCTAGGGATTGTTCCAGATTTGAATAAGTTAAAATAAGGGAGAAAATATGCCAACATTAGCAATAGCACAAAAACGTTTAGATTTTGCGAAAAAAGCAGAAGAGCATTACAATGCTTTGCGAACAAATATTCAATTGAGTGGTGATAATCTGAAAGTTCTTTCCATCTCGTCTGTCAAACCTGGTGAGGGGAAATCGACAACATCAATAAATATTGCTTGGGCCTTTGCGCGTGCGGGCTATAAAACTTTATTGGTGGATGCAGATATTCGTAATTCTGTCATGTCAGGAGTCTTTAAATCAAGAGAAAAAATTACTGGCCTAACAGATTTTCTGGCAGGTACTACTGACCTTTCTCATGGACTTTGTGATACCAATGTTGAAAATTTATTTGTTATTCAAGCAGGACCTGTATCCCCTAACCCAACAGCACTTTTACAGAGTGAAAACTTTGCCACTATGATTGATACCTTGCGTAAGTATTTTGACTATGTCATTGTCGATACGGCACCGATTGGAATGGTCATTGATGCTACCATCATTACGCAAAAATGTGATGCTTCTATCTTGGTAACGGCAGTTGGGGAGACAAAACGACGTGATGTCTTAAAGGCTAAAGAACAGTTAGAACAAACAGGAATTCCATGTTTAGGTGTAGTTCTAAATAAATTTAACACAGAAGTTGGAAAATATGGAGCTTATGGAGTCTATGGTTCCTATGGAGTTTATGGGAAGAAATAATTAATTAAAAATGTATTCGATTTTAAAAAATACTTTAGATAGATTTTTGGCGTTTTTCCTATTTATTACCTTGATAATCATACCGATTATTCCTATAACGATTCTGGCTATTTGGATAGAAGATCCAGGAGATGTTTTCTATTTACAAGATAGAGTTGGTTTAAATGGAAAAAAATTCAAAGTAATAAAGTTTCGGAGCATGTATAAAGATGCCGATCAGAGGATAAAGGAAAGTATTAATAGTGGTAAAACTGATCGTCTAAATTTTAAAGAACATTCTCAAAGTATGACTACAAAAGTCGGTAAAGTGATACGAAAACTTTCAATTGATGAATTACCTCAATTAGTGAATATTATAAAAGGTGATATGGCTATAGTGGGACCCCGTCCATTACAAGAGTTTGAGATAACTCATCATATTCTTACCCATAAAGAAATGGGTATTGCTTTAAAGACGTCTAAAAGATTGTCTGTGAAACCTGGTTTGCTTTGTTATTGGCAAGTTACGCCAAATAAAAATGACATGCCTTTTGCTGACAGAATGGATCTCGATTTATTATATATTGATAATGTATCTTTCAAGACTGATTTCTTGCTTATTTTGAAGGGATTTTATACAGTTTTAATGGGTAATAATAGTTAACATGAAGAATATAAAAATATTAGTAGCGACACATAAAAAATATAAAATGCCCAGTGATACAAATATGTATCTACCAATTCATGTAGGATGTGAAGGGAAGAAAAATTTAGGATTTCAAGGTGACAATTCAGGAGAAAATATTTCTGATTTAAACCCTTATTATTGCGAATTAACTGGCTTGTTTTGGGCATGGAAAAATTTAGAGTGCGACTATTTAGGTTTGGTACACTATCGTCGTTATTTTACTAAAATAACTAAAGGGTACAATGAATCAATAAATATTGATGATGTAATTTTAAATAGGTTTGAAGTGGAGAAATTGTTAGAGAACTCAGAAGTCATCGTTCCTAAAAAAAGAAAGTACTATATAGAAACCCTCTATTCTCACTATGCTCATACCTTGGATGCTAGCCACTTAGACCTAGCTAGAAAAATGATTGAACAGAAAAATCCTGAATATCTAGCAAGTTTTGATAAGGTAATGAAGCAGAGAAGTGGCTATATGTTCAATATGTTTATTATGAAAAAAGAACTAGCCGATGATTATTTCACTTGGCTATTTCCAATTTTAGATAGTATGTATGAATGTATGGATTTATCAGATTTAACTCCTTTTGAAGCCCGTCTCTTTGGAAGAGTAAGTGAGTTGTTATTTAATGTATGGTTAGATAAAAACAATCTAAATATTAAGGAAGTTCCTTTTATGTACATGGAAAATATTGACTTGTTTAAAAAAGGGAAGTCATTTTTAATGGCGAAATTTTTTGGAAAGAAATATGGACAGAGTTTTTAAATTATGATTTTATTATTACTTACTTTTTTAATTTTTTAGTTTTCCCAGTTTTATGGATTTCTATAATAGCTTTGCGTTATATCCCTCATCCATTAGATGATGGAGCATTTCATTTTAGAGCAACACAAGTACTAACTAATTTTGATAGCATTATTTCAATGTTTCAAGCTTTTGAATCAGGATTTAGAGTTGGTAGATATGATTATGGTTCTGTTCCGGTATTTACTTCATTGATGTATTTGGTCAGAAATACTCATCATTATAGTTTGCTTAGTTTTATTTCAGCGTTTGTGATATATTTTAGCTTTGGTTATGTTGTTGATTTGTTTAAGTCCTATAAAAACTACTCTAACTTAACCTATATTCTGATTCTAATTACTTAAATAACTATAGATACACCACTAGTGGCATGAGATTTTGTATGACAATTTCTCTGATAATGTTAATTATGTATTTGGAGTCGAAATATAATTATACAAAGTATTGGGTGATGCTATGGTACTTAGTTCCAATAAGTATTCATTCGGCTGTTGTTTATTGTGCTGCTCTGAGATTCATTTTTTCTACCTAAAAAAGATTACGGTAGGTAAAAGTTTACTTGTTTTATTAGGCTTTCCAATTATAATAAAATTAGCACCAAAGTTTTCATAGTGGACGGGTATTAGTTTCCTTCAATCTTTTATTAGAAAAATTGATATTTACTCTGATAACGCATCGTATTCAGAGCTCTTTAATACTACTCTAACAATGAGGTTGTATATTGGTGTGGTTCTAATGGTTTTATTTTTAATTCAATATTTTATTTTGAGTAGAACTATTAAAGGGATTGATGATTGGAAATTATCTTTTGTCAAGATGACTTATTATGTAACATTATTATCAATGGAATCTGTACCGTTTAGAAATATATATGATAGGAATCTTTTTTACTCTTGCAAATGATTGTAATTTCTTCATTTATATTGTTTAAGTATCGAGCACAGTTGATAATCTTATCAAATCGTAGTATTACTTATGGATTAGAGATTAGTATTGTTGTAATAGTATTTATTACAGTTTTTTTCTATAATAAGAATTTTCCTTTTGAAGTTATTGACTGTTATTGACTATAGTAAAACGGATATCCTATTAAAGAACATTTATCAGTTCTTTTCAGATTTACCAGTTACATAGTTATATTTTTTACTATTTATTATTATTTGGAGGATTGTATGGGATTATCTACGGTGACATTGTTTAAAAATTTAAAATTTTCAGACAGTAAATTTATTAAATTAGAGGGAGAGATATTACTTAAATATCAAGAGTATTTGATAAAAATCATGGAGGATATTGTAACAGTTTGTGAAGAAGAAGGACTGTATTATTCTCTTTCTGGAGGGAGTGCTTTAGGAGCATATCGACACAAAGGGTTTATTCCGTGGGATGATGATATGGATATATTTATGTTAGGAAGTGAGCGGGAGATCTTTTTTCAAAAATTCAACCAGAAATTTTCTGATAAATATTGGATACATAATTCACATACGCCAAACTATGGTATGCCAATTGGTCGTATAAGACAAAAAGGAACCGTTTTTCGTGGTCGAGAGGATGTCGGAGTTGAGGAATGTGGATTTTTTATTGATATCTTTTGGTTGGAAAATGTCCCTAATTCGAAAATTTTGAGACAAATTCACGGTTTTCTATGTATGGGAATTGGATTGTTACTATCGTGTAGAAATTTTTATAAAAACCGTGAGTTGATGTTGGAGATTATGAAGAAACAAAAAGAAGTGAGGCTTGTTTTTGGAATAAAACTTGTTTTAGGTTTTCTAACTAGTTTTATATCATTGAAACAATTTACACGACTTACGGAACGTATCTATTCATTGTGCAAGAATAATGAATCAAAATACCTTAGTGTTCCTTCAGGAAGGAAGCACTATTTTGGTGAAATGTTTTTAAGAGATGATATGCAGTTAACTAGAAAATTAAATTTTCAAGGACATGAGTGGAATGTTCCAAATAATGTTGAGAACTATTTAACTGTAATGTATGGTGATTATATGAAAATACCCGCAGTTGAAGATAGGGAATCACATATCATTTTAGAAATTTCCTTCCCTAGTGAGTAAATAGTGCTTTTATTTTCAATATGAAAGGAATTAACTTAATGAAAAAGATAGCAATCGTTAGATACAATCTAAGTAAAATTGGTGGAGCTGAAAAAGTAGCTATTAATATGGCTAATGAATTGTCACAATACTATGATGTAAAACTGTTATCAATTTTATTAGATGAAGACGAATTTATAAATTATGATATTGAACCAAAAGTAACATTAGTAAATTTTCACAAGGGTAATCTCAGAATCAGAACTGCTACCTTAAAATTAACAGGTAAACTAAGGGACTATATTAAAAGAGAAAAAATTGAGGTAATTTTCTCTATAAGTCCGTTAACAAATGCTATGGTTAGGTTAGCTACTCTAGGTTTAAATGTAAAAATAGTTTTTTGTGATCATCATAGCTTAGAATTTCGTGATTTTAAAAGTAGGGAAGTGCAGAGATTTGTTGGAGCTAAATTTTTTGATAAAGTTGTCACTTTGACAGAAGAAGATAGAATAAAATATTCAAATAAATATAATATACCTATAGATAGAGTGAATTTTGTTTATAATTGGGTAGATGAAGTAAAATCAAGCGATATTGAATATGATAAACTTGCGAAAAAAATAGTTACAGTTGGTAGATTTCATAGCCAAAAAGGTTATGATTATCTCGCTGAAGTAGCTATAAAGGTATTATCCAAACATCCAGAGTGGCAGTGGGATATCTATGGATCAGGAGATAAGATTATTGAAAATGCCCTGAATAGGAAACTGGTAGAAGGTGGTGTGTTGTCGCAGGTAAATTTTAAAGGTAATGTAAAGGGAACTGAAAATATTTATCCTAATCACAGTATCTATGTCATGACGTCTCGCTATGAAGGTTTACCCTTGGTATTGCTAGAAGCTCAGCAATACAATCTTCCTATTGTTAGTTTTAGTTGTCCGACGGGACCTAATGAGATTGTTGAAGATGGGGTCAATGGTTATCTAATAGATTGTTATGATACCGATAAGATGAGTGAGAGACTACTTGAATTGATGAAAGATTCGAACTTGCGAAGTTCCTTCGCTAAACATGCCAAGGATAATATGGATAAATTTGATAAAAATAAAATAATTCAACAGTGGATTGAATTGATAGAAAAAATAACAGGAGAATGAAATGTACGATAAATTAGTAACAATCATAGTACCAATGTATAATATTGAACAATATATTACTAAGTGTATAGAATCATTTAAACAAGTAGATAAAAAATATTATGCGGATTTTGAAGTGATTGTTGTTAATGACGGTAGTACGGATAACTCACTTCAAGTTGTCGAAGATTTAATTACTAATAGTAGTTACCTAAATATTAGAGTTGTTAATAAAGAAAATGGTGGACATGGGTCAACGATTAATGTTGGTATAAAAGAATCTAAAGGAAAATTTTTTAAAGTTA
This sequence comes from Streptococcus pseudopneumoniae, assembly GCF_001072315.1. Lineage (GTDB taxonomy): Bacteria > Bacillota > Bacilli > Lactobacillales > Streptococcaceae > Streptococcus > Streptococcus pseudopneumoniae_R. Next base: position 27,073 of record NZ_JVLI01000004.1, read on the forward strand.
TCGATGGGGATGATTGGATTGATGTGCCAAGTTTTGAAAAATTATTAGAAGAACTTAAAGGTATTGATGTAGATATGGTTATTACAAATTATACTGAACAACATATCTATAATCAGACTGAAAAAGAGATTGGCTTTTCTGAGATATTAGATTGTAATAAAATATATGAGGGAATACCTTTCAAACGGATTCCCATGCATGCTCTGACATACAAAACATCTATATTGAAAGAATCTAGAATTAATATAAGTGAAAAGACCTTTTATGTAGATATGGAATATACTTTGTTACCTTTGCAATATGTAAAAAGTTATGTTTATATTGATTTAAATGTTTACCAGTATTTCTTAGGTAGAAAAGATCAGAGTATGAATTTAAATGTGATGAAACAAAAAGCAGATCATCACAATAGAGTAACAAAAAAAATTCTCGATTATTATGAAGTAATTCGATTTGATAAGAACTTAGAACCAGTAGTCAGAGACGTATTGACATACTTAATCAACAAGCAATGTCAGTTGTTTATAATGAATAAGAATATCGAGGAAGCGAGCCGATTATTTAGTTACGCTCATAAATGTCATTATAGATGGAAATATGATCATTCGAAAAAAATAGTCTCATTAATTTATATAAATTCTAGATTTAAAAATATATTTAATCTCATCTTAAAACCGTTAATAAATAAGCAACAAAAAGAATGGAGCGAGATGGATGAATATTAGTGTAGTTATTCCTGTATATAATGTTGAGGATTACCTTCATTATGCTATAGACAGTTTAGTAAATCAAACTCATAAAAATTTTGAGGTTTTACTAATCAATGATGGTTCTACTGATAATTCAGGAAAATTATGTGATAAATATGCTCAAGAATATGATTGGATTAGGGTATTTCATAAAGAGAATGGTGGCTTATCAGATGCGCGTAATTATGGTGTATTAAAAGCAACTAATGAGTGGATATTCTTTTTGGATCCGGATGATTATATAGAGCACTTTACATTTGAATTATTGAGTCTAATTCAAGAGAAATATCAAGCTGATTTGATTTCAACAAAAGTTCAAACTACAAATGAATATGAAAAATTTAGCAAGGAACAATTTAATTTAGAATCTAGTAAAATAGTTACAAAAGAAGAAGCACTAGAATTAATGTTGGAAGATAAAGTTGCTACGGTATCTGCATGTGCAAAACTTTATAAAAAACACATTTTAGAAATGAGACCATTTCCTGTGGGAAAAATCTACGAAGACTTTTTTGTTGTAGCTGAACATTTAAGATTAGCTGAACAAATAGTTATTTCACCTGTTATTACGTATCATTACTATCGTCGTCCTGGTAGTATCGTTCAATCTCAGTTTACAGATAAGCGATTTGATTTTTTTGATGCAGGTGAGAATAATAGAATTCAAATAAAACAATTTTATAATGGTAATAGTGTAGAAAAGGCGTTAAATTTAAAAATTGTTCAAGGTTCTTTTCCTATATCTGAAGCAGCAGCTTCTACGGACACAAAAGCTTTAAGAAATATTGTTAAAAAAATAAGTTCATTATACTGGAGTATAATCTTTAATTCTAAAGTTTCTATAAAATTTAAATTTAAATATAATTGGTTTTTACTTACTCCCAATTTATACTGCCGTATAAAAAAATTGTTAAAAAGGAGTATATAATGTTTTTAGTTTTTTTACTGTTTTTTGGTGTATTTCTATTATTTCCAATTATAACTACACCATTCTTATTAATTCCAATAGTTTATAGATTTAGATATAGCAGATATTATTTAATGTTATTTGTTATAGGTATTTCCTTAATTGCGCTAAGGTATATTCCGTATTTTACTGATGATGGAGCCTATCATTATAAAGCAGCTTATTTATTTCAGTTTTATGATAATGTTTTTGATTGGTTTGGGAACTTGATGTCTAAAAATATTCCGACGGAAGAGTATGGTTATTATAATTATCCCTTATTTGCCTTATTGCTATATATATTCAGTAAGACAGGTACCTATTCACTAGTTAGTTTTACAGTCATTCTGATTGTTTATTTCTTATATACTAAAATAATATATGAAATCTATCAGAAATATAATATCTCAAAATTTTTATTTTTATTAGCTTTATTAACAATGGTTGCAATCGTAAATGTTCGTTTTACAACTAGTGGTATGAGGTATCATTTAGCAGGGGCCATTATTGTTTTCTTATTCTATAAAGAAATAAAGAATGGATTTAAACTAAATAAAACTTTATTTTATTATCTTATTCCAATATTAATCCATTCTAGTGCAGTAATATTTGTAGCGACTAGATTAATATTTCCATGGTTTAAAGATGCGAGTTTTTTTAAGAAAATAATTATTCTATTTTCTTTACCAATTTTTACGCTCTTATCTCCATTGTTGCAAACTCTCAATGTTGAATATTTATCATTTTTATTAGAGAAGTTTAATGCTTATCAAAAAACAGAAATATTTATAAAATTATATAGTACATCTGATTTAATAAATGTATATTTAGGTGTTCTTATTTCTTTATTATATATTTTTTTATACCATACAACATTTCGTTTTCAGAAGAATCTTAATATGAAACTTTTTTTATCTTTTGTTTTGTACATTTGTTTATTAACTTTATCAGTACTTCCATTTTTAACAATATTAGATCGTTTTGTTTGGTTTGTTTATCCTTTAGTTGCCATTTCGATGATTTTACATATTGGCTACAATAAAACCCATATTGAAAGAGTACAATACATTAGAAATAATTATTTACCATTTTTCATTGTATTAACCCTATGCTTTATTGGTGGAGTTATCGGAAATAGGAGATTTTTAGATTTTTTAAGATTGGTAGATTTCAATACAATGGAGATACTCACTAAAAATGTATTTGATTATTTTTCTGATTTGCACCATTTCTCTTTGAGTGAAGTTTTAAGACGATAAATATATTTTATAAACATAATAGGAGTTTTATGAAGCAAGCATATTTAATTATTGCACATAACAAAGTGGAGCAATTAAAATTTTTACTTTCATTATTAGATTATGAAAAACATGATATTTTTATTTTATTTGATAAAAAAGCAAAGATTACTGAAAAACAAAAAAATGATTTAAGACAAATAGTAACGAAATCAAGCCTATTTTTCACAAAGGAAATCCCAATTTATTGGGGAGATTATTCTTTAGTAGAAGCAGAGATGGAACTCTTTGAAACCGCAAATAAACAAGAACAGTATAGTATGTATCATTTGTTATCAGGTGTAGATTTACCATTAGATACTGCCGAAAATATTTATAATTTCTTTGATAACAGAAAAGAATACAACTTTTTAACAATGGTTTCAGATGAATTGTATATTCGAAACAAAGTCTATGAGCGTGTAGCGTTTAAAACAATGTTTCCTCGTTTAACAGTAAGAACTGTAAATAATAATTTTTTACGGTCGGTTTTAAAAATTTATAGAAAGTTTGAAGTTGAACTGCAAAGAATAGTTAAAGTTGATTGTTTTAAAAAGTTTAATTTAGAATTAAAATATGCTTCTAATTGGTGTTCTCTTAATAAGAAAGCGGTAGATATACTACTAGAAGAAAAGAAATTGATTGCCAGCATTTTTAAGAATACCAAAGTAAATGACGAATTATTTATTCCTACAATTTTACAGAAAGATCAGTTATTGAATACAGTGTATTCGATAGAACCTACAAATGATAAGCCTACTGATTTTCAAGGTAACGTACGCTATATTAATTGGTGGGATGGAAGTCCATATATTTGGACAGATTCTTCTGATGATATTGAACAATTGAAGCGTGGTAAAGCTTTAGGTCACAAGTTTTCTAGAAAATTTGATTTAGAGAGATATCCGAATCTAAAAGAAGAAATTCTAACAATCATAAATAGGACAGATTGATATGAAAGTACTAAAAAATTACGCTTATAACCTCTCTTATCAATTATTACTCATTATACTTCCCATCATTACAACACCTTATGTGACACGTGTGTTTTCTGCAAAGGATCTAGGAACATATGGATACTTTAATTCTATTGTTACCTATTTTATTTTGTTAGCTACTTTGGGGGTTGCTAGCTATGGAACTAAAGAGATTTCGAGTAATAGAAAAAATATCCCGAAGAATTTCTGGGGGATATATACTCTTCAATTTGGTGCAACATTATTATCAATTCTCTTATACACTTTATTATGTTTAGGAATTGACATAATGAGAAATCCTGTTGCATATATTTTAGGAATGAGTTTGATTTCTAAAGGATTAGATATATCCTGGCTTTTTCAGGGGTTGGAAGATTTTCGTAAGATTACAGTCAGAAACATATTAGTGAAGCTCGTTGGTGTAATTTCAATATTTTTATTGATAAAATCAGCGAATGATCTTTATCTTTATGTCTTTCTCTTAACGATATTTGAGTTATTGGGACAATTAAGTATGTGGTTACCTGCTCGAAAGTTTATTGGAAAACCACATTTTGATATAGATTATACTAAATATCATTTAAAGCCAATTCTTTTATTATTTCTCCCTCAAATTGCTATATCACTATATGTAACTTTAGACCGTACGATGTTAGGAATGATATCATCTACAAATGATGTCGGGATCTATGATCAAGCATTAAAATTGATCAATATTTTATTAACTGTAGTAACTTCGTTAGGAAGTGTCATGTTGCCGAGAGTATCTAATCTCTTGGCGACAGGAAATCATAAGGCAGTTAATAAAATGCATGAGATGTCATTTCTGATCTATAATTTGATTATTTTTCCTATTATGGCAGGAATGCTGATTGTAAATGATGATTTTGTTAACTTTTTCCTCGGGAAAGATTTTCAAGACGCACGTTATGCGATAGCAATTATGATTTTTAGAATGTTCTTTATTGGTTGGACCAATATTATGGGATTTCAAATGCTAATCGTACATAATAAGAATAAAGAATATATGATCTCAACAACTGTGCCTGCAATTCTTAGTGTTGCCTTGAATTTGTTATTTCTTCCTAAACTCGGATATATAGGAGCGGCAATTGTATCTGTTTTAACAGAGGCGGTAGTTTGGGGGATACAGTTATTCTATACTCGTTCTTATTTGAGAGAAGTTCCTATTCTAGGTTCATTGTTTAAAATTATAGTTTCATCGGGATTTATGTATGTCATTTTATTATTTGTAAAACATCTCCTGAACGTATCACCTATGATAAATGTAGGGATTTATGCTGTTCTGGGAGCAATGATTTATGCTAGTATGATTTTGATTTTTAAAGTAATAAATCTAAGTGAGTTAAAGCAACAACTATTAAAAAAATAAAGGAGCTTAATATGTACGATTATCTAATCGTTGGTGCTGGTTTGTCTGGAGCAATTTTTGCTTATGAAGCAACCAAGCGTGGAAAAAAAGTAAAAGTTATTGATAAACGTGACCACATTGGTGGGAATATCTATTGTGAGAATGTAGAAGGGATCAATGTTCATAAGTATGGTGCCCATATCTTCCATACTTCTAACAAGAAAGTCTGGGATTATGTTAATCAATTTGCTGAATTTAACAACTATATCAACTCGCCTGTAGCTAATTACAAGGGTAGTCTTTATAATCTACCTTTCAATATGAACACTTTCTATGCTATGTGGGGGACAAAAACTCCTCAAGAGGTCAAAGATAAGATTGCTGAGCAAACGGCTCACATGAAGGACGTTGAACCTAAAAACTTGGAAGAACAGGCTATCAAGTTGATCGGTCCAGATATTTATGAAAAGTTGATCAAAGGCTACACTGAAAAGCAATGGGGACGTTCTGCGACTGACCTTCCACCGTTTATCATCAAACGTCTACCAGTTCGTTTGACTTTTGATAATAACTACTTCAATGATCGTTACCAAGGAATTCCAATCGGTGGCTATAATGTCATCATCGAAAATATGCTGAAGGATGTAGAAGTAGAACTTGGAGTTGACTTTTTTGCCAATCGTCAGGAATTAGAAGCTTCTGCTGAAAAAGTTGTCTTTACAGGGATGATTGATCAATACTTCGATTATAAACATGGTGAGTTAGAATACCGTAGTCTTCGTTTTGAGCATGAAGTGTTAGATGAGGAAAACTATCAAGGAAATGCAGTTGTAAACTATACAGAACGTGAAATTCCATATACACGCATTATTGAGCATAAACATTTTGAGTATGGTACGCAAGCTAAAACGGTCATTACTCGTGAATACCCAGCAGATTGGAAACGTGGAGATGAGCCTTATTATCCAATCAATGATGAGAGAAACAATGCTATGTTTGCTAAATATCAAGAAGAAGCAGCACAGAATGATAAGGTGATTTTCTGCGGACGTTTGGCCGATTATAAATACTACGACATGCATGTGGTCATTGAACGTGCCTTAGAAATCGTATTAAGTGAGTTAGGAAAGTAGTCAATTACATTAAGGTTAAGTTTAATGACCTTATATCTTTTCTATAAATAAAAACTACAATTAGAAGAGCGAGATCTAATGTGAAAAAGATAAAAGAATATGATATTTTAAAAATTATGGCTATTATTTTAGTTGTGTTAAGTCATAGTGCGTATTATAAAATATCGAGCAATTATGGTGGGATGGATTATCAACAATATTTAAATAGTCATTCAGCATTTACTCTATATAAGATACTTGGTAAATTTATGGAAATTATCTATTATTTTCATATGCCATTATTTATGGCTATATCGGGTGTATTTTTCTCTATTCAAATAAAAAAAGATCGATGGAATAAGATTGAGAAATTATTAACTAGTAAGTTTAAAAGATTAATGTTGCCATTTTTTGTTTTTACTTTATTATATAGTTTGCCATTAAAATATATATCAAACTACTACAATGGTGTTTCATTTTGGAGAGCTATAACTGGTCAATTCTTTTTATTAGGAAACTCTCACTTATGGTATTTGTATGCATTATTTATTATCTTTATAATTAGTTTTTATTGTTTAAGAAGAGATGCTTCTATATTTGTATACTTGTCCTTATATATTTTACATGTACTGAGTTTCTTGATTCATATAACGTTAGTAAGTGCACCATTGCAGTTTCTTTTTTGGTTTTCCATGGGATTTTTGTTCGAATCTAAAAGAAGGAAGTATAATATTTTTTTAGAAAATCACAAATGGATTAGCCTTTTATTCTTTGTGTTATTTATATTTTTGGTGGTTTTAAATTTTCTATTTAAAAGCGATTTTAAAGTATTGAGTCGATTTTTTGTTGACTTATTAGCTATTTTAGGATCACTTATTTGTTACAATATTTCGTACTTTTTAAGTAATAAAACTAAAATTTTAGATAGTAAACTACTTAATCTCATTTTGATTAATGGTTTAGGGATATATATTTTTTCTGATACTTTAAACTATTTTATATTAAGTATTTCTTATTTTGTAAGTGATAGATTTATGTTTACTTCATTTGGTATAATTATTATATTTTTAATTAGATTTTTTTTCACTTTATTTTTGGGATTAGTCTTTACATTGCTATTTAAAAAAGTATTTCCAAAATATTCTTGGTTAGTTAACTAGAAAATACAATATCAGTGATTATGCACTATAAGCTATCCTGTAATTCTTACAGTTAAATATTTTATCCTATATACTGAGGAGACAAATAAAATAACTTATAGTATTTTGTACCTTATCTAGTTTAATTGTAATATAAAAGAAAATATCCAGGAAGTGGTATAGTACTCTCTCATTGTTTAACTTCGCTAAATATATAGGTTAATTCCTTGACTACTTAATGTAGTTGAGGGATTTTTTGACATTATTCATATTTTTGCAAACTTATTGTTTAAAAAATAATTTTCAAAAATTCAGAAAATTGTATTGACAGGACTTGAAAAAGGGTCTATAATGAATAAAAAAACAAAGGAGAAGACTATGAAAACAAGAAAAGTATTGGCTCTTGCGGGAGTGACTTTATTAGCAGCAGGTGTCTTAGCGGCTTGCTCGGGTGGTTCTGCTACTAAAGGTGAACAGACATTTGCATTTACATACGAAACACATCCAGATAATCTCAACTATTTGACAACTGGTAAGGCAGCAACTGCCGACATTACTAGTAATGTGATTGATGGCTTGCTTGAAAATGATAAATACGGGAACCTTATTCCCTCAATGGCAGAAGACTGGTCGGTCTCTAAGGATGGCTTGACTTATACTTATAAGATTCGTCAGGATGCCAAGTGGTATACATCTGAGGGAGAAGAGTACGCTCCTGTTAAGGCTCAGGACTTTGTAACAGGACTTAAATATGCAACAGATAAGAAAGCAGAAGCCCTTTACTTGGTACAGGATTCAATCAAAGGTCTGGATGCCTATGCCAAAGGTGAAATCACAGACTTTGCTCAAGTCGGGATTAAAGCCCTTGACGATCAGACAGTCCAATACACCTTGAACAAACCTGAAACTTTTTGGAATTCTAAAACAACCATGGGTGTGCTTGCGCCAGTCAATGAAGAGTTTTTGAATTCAAAAGGGGATGATTTTGCCAAAGCTACGGATCCAAGTAGTCTCTTGTATAACGGCCCTTATTTGTTGAAATCCATTGTAACTAAATCCTCTGTTGAATTTGCGAAAAATCCGAACTACTGGGATAAAGACAATGTGCATATTGACAAGGTCAAATTGTCATTCTGGGATGGGCAAGATACCAGCAAACCAGCAGAAAACTTTAAAGATGGTAGCCTTACAGCAGCTCGTCTTTATCCAACAAGTGCAAGTTTCGCAGAGCTTGAGAAGAGTATGAAAGACAATATTGTCTATACTCAACAAGACTCTACGACTTATTTAGTAGGAACAAATATTGACCGTCAGTCCTATAAACACACATCTAAGACTAGCGACGAACAAAAGACATCTACTAAAAAAGCTCTCTTAAACAAGGATTTCCGTCAGGCTATTGCCTTTGGTTTTGACCGTACAGCTTATGCTTCTCAGTTGAATGGAGAAACTGGAGCAAGCAAAATCTTGCGTAATCTCTTTGTGCCACCAACATTTGTTCAAGCAGATGGGAAGAACTTTGGCGATATAGTCAAAGAAAAATTAGTGACTTATGGGGATGAATGGAAGGATGTCAATCTTGCAGATTCACAAGATGGTCTTTACAATCCAGAAAAAGCTAAAGCAGAATTTGCCAAAGCCAAATCAGCCCTACAAGCTGAGGGAGTACAATTCCCAATTCACCTAGATATGCCTGTTGACCAGACAGCAACTACAAAAGTTCAACGTGTCCAATCTATGAAACAATCCTTGGAAGCAACTTTAGGAACTGATAATGTCGTTATTGATATCCAACAATTGCAAAAAGATGAATTGCTTAATGTAACTCTATTTGCCGAAAATGCTGCTGGCGAAGACTGGGATTTATCAGATAATGTCGGTTGGGGTCCAGACTTTGCCGATCCATCAACCTACCTTGATATTATCAAACCTTCTGTAGGAGAAAGTACTAAAACATATTTAGGATTTGACTCAGGGGAAGATAATGTAGCTGCTAAAAAAGTAGGTCTATATGACTACGAAAAATTGGTTACTGAAGCTGGTGATGAGACTACAGATGTTGCTAAACGATATGATAAATACGCAGCAGCCCAAGCTTGGTTGACAGATAGTGCCTTGATCATCCCAACAACTTCTAAAACTGGTCGTCCAATCTTGTCTAAGATGGTACCATTTACAATACCATTTGCATTGTCAGGAAATAAAGGTACAAGTGACCCAGTCTTGTATAAATACCTTGAACTTCAAGACAAGGCAGTTACTGCAGATGAATATCAAAAAGCTCAAGAAAAATGGATGAAAGAAAAAGCAGAATCCAATAAAAAAGCGCAAGAAGAACTCGCAAAACATGTGAAATAAGATAAAAAGAGACTGAGCAAAAAGTCTTTAAAAGCAAAACGCATATTGTCAGGTGATGAAAGCCTTGATCGTATGCGTTTTATTGTGGGGAAATGTACTTGATCTCTGTATTTCATTTTGAAAATGACAAAATCCTGAGTTTAGAGTTCTCAGGATTTTTTCGTTTACTGTTGTGGTTGCTGTTGAACTTGTGGATTTTGTGGCGTTGGTTGTACTGGTTGTGTCGGTTGAACAGCTTGTCCTTGATTAGGATCAGTTGCTGGAGCATTATTGGGTTGTTGACCAACCGTAGTACTTGCCTGTGTAGTTGAACTTTCAGCTGTTGAGGATTGTTGAGTAGAGGGTTCAGTCCATATTGGGCGAGCTCCATTTTTGAATACAAATTCCCCGTTTCTGAAAAGTCCGTCTGGCATCGTCCAGTCTTCTGGATGAGTATCTTCTGATAGATACGTTATCATTGAGCGATAAACTTTAGCTGCAACTAGGAAACCATCTCCAACGATAGGAGTTAAACGATTCGAATAACCTGTCCATACAGCCATAGAATACTTACGAGTATAACCAACAAACATTTCATCTGGAGCTACATAGCCAGTGTTCTTGATGTGTTTTTCAATTTCATCATCTGTGTAGTTAGAAGTACCTGTCTTACCAGCTTGCGCTAACCATGGGAGATAGGCTCCACGACCAGTTCCGTATGCCAAGACAGTTTTCATCATTTCGGTCATCATGTAAGCAGTTGTTTCTTTCATAGCTCGTGTACCTACATCTGAAAATTCTTTTTCACTACCGTCACTGAAGACGACCTTATTGATATACATGGGTTTGTGGTAAATTCCACCGTTGGCAAAGGCAGCATAAGCAGCAGCCATTTTTTCACTACTTGCTCCGTATTGTTTATTAGATTCTGTTGTATTACTTGAAATGGCGTTTGCATAATGCATGCTTGGATAGTCGATACCAAGACCATTAAGGAAGGTTTTAGCTCTATCTAGACCGACCTTATTCAAAGTCTCAACGGCTGTGACATTTCGTGATTGTTGAAGAGCATATTGCAGAGTAATATTACCGAAATATGCTCTATCCCAGTTGTAGACAGGTGTGCTTGTTCCCGGATAGTTATAAGGAATATCATTAACCATAGTTGCAGTGGAATCATAAACACCGTATTCTATGGCAGGTGCATAATCGGTGATTGGTTTCATAGCAGAACCCCAGTCACGATTGGTTTCCACAGCTTGGTTGGTACCAAATGAAACGTTACTTGCTTGGTGACGAGCTCCAAGTTGGGCGATGACTTTACCATTTGAAACATCTACGACCGTAGATGCGACTTGCAAATCATCGTCAGGGTAAGAGACGTATTGATCGGAGTTGTAGATATCCCACAGATGTTTTTGAGCTTCTTGGTCTACATTTGTGTAAACATCCATCCCAGTAGTTAGAAGGTTATAGCCAGTTTCTTGTTCTACTTGATTGATGACCTCCTTGAGGTAATTATCCATGTAAGCAGGGTAATTACTTGCTGATTTGAGACTTTGTAGTCCATCAGTAATTGGTGTATTGACTGCTTTCTCATACTGTTCAGCAGAGATGTAACCTTGATTTTTCATTTCAGATAAGACCAAGTTTCGGCGGTCTTGGGCTGCTTCTGGATGTGAATAGGGGTCATATTGGTTTGGTGCCTGAGGCATTCCAGCCAGCAAGGCTAACTGAGGTAAACTTAAATTATTGAGGTCTTTACCATAGTAGTTTTGAGCTGCTGTCTGCATTCCATAATTACCATTTGACATATAGACCTTATTGATGTAGTAGGTAAGAATTTCCTGTTTGGTAGCTTTTTGTTCCAATTGGATAGCTAGCCAAGCCTCTTGTGCTTTTCGGGAGATGTTTTGATCCGAAGTTGATGTTGAGAAATAGGTCAACTTAATCAACTGCTGGGTTAGGGTTGATCCCCCCTGTAAAGAATTACTTTGTAAGTTACGTAAGAAGGCTCCCATAATCCGAATCGTATCGATCCCTCTGTGGTCAAAGAAGCGATGATCTTCGATAGACACGATAGCTTTGACTAAATCAGTAGGAATTTCGTTGGCCTGAGCGTTTACTCGGCGTTCAGAGCCCAAATCGGCAATGAGTTCGTTATTATTGTCATAAATCTTGCTAGAAGTTGTTGCAACTAATTTACTATCTGACAGGGCTGGAGCTTTGCTTACAAAATAGAGGAAAACACCCCCACCCAATAGAAATAATGCGATAAAGAGGGTTAGGAAAAAGATTCCAATATACTTTAATATTCGCATAAGAATGTATTTATTCATCTTGTTTACCACCTAGTAAATGTTCTTTGATGACATCGAGATAGGGAATTTGTGGGAATGCCCCTAGTTTTATCTGGTAACCGTATTCTCGTATGTATCCAAGTGGCATTGATTTTTGCCCCTTATCTTGATGATAGAAGCGAATCAAATCATGTGCCGGTAATAAGTAGGTTTCTTGCTGAGAAGAAAAGTGAAGAAGGACAAAGCAGATTCCTTGTTGGGCAAGGACTTGTTCCATATGCTGAATCTGATGTGGATGAAAATTTTTCATCGGAATCGCTTGTTTCTGCCTAGTTTCCTTAGCCTCAAAGTCGATGTAATATCCCTTATAAACGCCAGAATAGTCTGTTGTTGAAGCTTGTCGAAAATAGGCCTCAACAATCTTGGCACGACTCCGTTGGGGATAGTCCACTCGTACGATTTGAATAGGAGTTGGTTTCTTATGTATAACAGCCAATCCCTGAGACAAATAGTAGTCGTTGGTAGCATTGATCATCTTTTCAAAAGACATTCCTCGATTTGCGAAATTTTTGGGTTGAGAAAGAGATGCTTGTCTTTTTTGTGATGAAATTTTATGAGGATAGTTGACCATAATTCTCCTTATTGGTACAATAACATCACACTATTATATCATAAATTTGCACAGAAAGGGTTAAAAATGACTACAGCTTTGGTTTTAGGCTATTCTGCTTTTGATTTGGGTTTGTTTTCTGACAAGGATTCTCGTCTTAAATTGATTAAAAAAGCGATATGTAGGGATTTAGAAGCTATGGCAGCAGATGGGGTGACTTGGCTTGTATTTACAGGGACTTTGGGTTTTGAATATTGGGTTTTAGAGGTTGCTCAGGAAATGAAGACCGAATACGGTTTCCAGTTGGCCACCATTTTTGCTTTTGAAACTCATGGGGAAAATTGGAATGAAGGCAATCAGATGAAACTGAGTCGCTTTAAGCAGGTAGACTTTGTCAAATATGCCTATCCTCGTTATGAACACAAGGGGCAGTTAAGAGATTATCAGCAGTTTTTACTGGAAAACACGAACAGTTCCTATCTTTTTTATGATGAAGAAAATGAAACGAAACTAGCTTATTTTTACCAAAAGATGAAAAATCAAGAGGACTATTTTATAAAGAGATTAACATTTGATCAGCTAAATGAACTTGCTGAAAATTTTTCCGAAAATTGAAGCTTTGACCTTGATTTTTGTTTGCCTTTTTTTATATAATAATACTAGCAAGCGAGAATGGAGAGAGACATGGCAAGTATTATTTTTTCAGCGAAAGATATTTTTGAACAAGAGTTTGGGCGTGAAGTCCGAGGGTATAGTAAGGCAGAAGTTGATGAGTTTTTAGACGATGTCATTAAGGACTATGAAACCTATGCTGCCTTGGTCAAGTCACTTCGTCAGGAAATTGCGGATCTGAAGGAAGAATTAGCTCGTAAACCGCAAGTGAGTTCGGCTCCAAGTCCTAGTCACCCAGATCCAATTGATGTGGCAGCTTCATCTTCTATGACGAATTTTGATATTTTGAAACGCCTGAATAGATTGGAAAAAGAAGTTTTTGGTAAACAAATTTTAGATAACTCAGATTTCTAAGTAGTTATTTGAGATGTGCAATTTTTGGATAATCGCGTGAGGAGAGTTGCTTTTCATGAGGAAAGTCCATGCTAGCACAGGCTGTGATGCCTGTAGTGTTTGTGCTAGGCGAAACCATAAGCCTAGGGACGAGAAATCGTTACGGCAGTTGAAATGGCTAAGTCCTTGGATAGGTCAGAGTAGGCTTGAAAGTGCCACAGTGACGGAGTCTTTCTGGAAACGGAGAGAGTGGAACGCGGTAAACCCCTCAAGCTAGCAACCCAAATTTTGGTCGGGGCATGGAGTACGCGGAAACGAACGTAGTATTCTGACTGCTATCAGCTAGAGCTGTTAGTGGTAGACAGATGATTATCGAAGGAAGTGGTCCTAGTCACTTCTGGAACAAAACATGGCTTATAGAAAATTGCATATAGGTTGGGGCTGAGAAATTTTCTCAACCTCATTTTTTAAAGTGGACATATAGAAAGGTCTTGCAAGACTGTAATATGAAAAAAGAATTTAATTTAATTGCAACTGTGGCAGCAGGTCTTGAAGCTGTTGTGGGACGAGAAGTGCGAGAGTTGGGCTACGATTGTCAGGTTGAAAATGGTCGTGTTCGTTTTCAAGGAGACGTGAGAGCTATTATTGAAACCAACCTCTGGCTTCGGGCAGCAGATCGTATCAAGATCATCGTAGGAACTTTCCCAGCTAAGACTTTTGAAGAGCTGTTTCAGGGAGTTTTCGCTTTAGATTGGGAAAATTATTTACCACTCGGAGCTCGGTTCCCGATTTCCAAGGCCAAATGTGTTAAATCTAAACTTCACAATGAGCCAAGTGTACAGGCTATTTCTAAGAAAGCTGTTGTCAAGAAATTGCAGAAACACTATGCTCGACCAGAAGGTGTTCCTTTGATGGAGAATGGCCCAGAGTTTAAGATTGAGGTCTCTATTCTCAAAGATGTGGCAACTGTCATGATTGATACGACCGGGTCTAGCCTCTTTAAACGTGGTTATCGTACGGAAAAGGGTGGCGCTCCTATCAAGGAAAACATGGCGGCAGCTATTTTACAACTTTCTAACTGGTATCCAGATAAGCCTTTGATTGATCCGACCTGTGGTTCAGGAACTTTCTGTATCGAGGCAGTTATGATTGCTCGAAAGATGGCTCCAGGACTTCGTCGCTCTTTTGCATTTGAGGAATGGAACTGGGTCAGCGATCGCTTGATTCAGGAAGTGCGTACAGAAGCGGCTAAAAAAGTAGACCGTGAGCTGGAACTGGATATTATGGGCTGTGATATCGATGCTCGCATGGTGGAAATTGCTAAGGCTAATGCTCAGGCAACTGGTGTTGCAGGAGACATTACTTTTAAGCAGATGCGCGTGCAGGATTTGCGTTCCGATAAAATCAATGGAGTAATCATTTCCAATCCGCCTTATGGTGAACGCTTGTCAGATGATGCAGGAGTTACCAAGCTCTATGCTGAGATGGGGCAAGTATTTGCACCACTGAAAACTTGGAGTAAGTTTATCCTAACTAGTGATGAAGCCTTTGAGACCAAGTACGGTAGTCAGGCGGATAAGAAACGTAAGTTATACAACGGAACCTTGAAAGTGGATCTGTATCAATATTTTGGTCAGCGTGTTAAACGGCAAGAGGTAAAATAGAAAGGGATACTCATGAGTAAGAAAAGACGGAATCGTCATAAAAAAGAAGGCCAAGAACCGCGATTTGATTTTGACGAAGCAAAAGAGTTAACAGTTGGTCAAGCTATTCGTAAAAATGAAGAAGTGGAAGCAGGAGTCTTGCCTGAGGATTCCATTTTGGACAAGTATATTAAACAACACAAAGATGAAATCGAAGCAGATAAGTTTGCGACTCGTCAATACAAAAAAGAGGAGTTAGTCGAAAAAGAAGAAGCTGTTACCTCGACCCTTGATGACTTACTTCAAGAGATTCGTGAGGAGACAGAAGTTGAGCCCTCAGTAGCAGAAGATGACTTGAATCAGTTCGATGATTTAGAATTCATACGCGATTCAGAAGTTCCCCCTGTCGAAGAATTTGAGACTGAAGAAGTACAATTGTTTGAAGGAGAAGAGGTCCCAAGACTTTCTCGAGTTACGGATAGTGAAGATGGAGAAAGTAAGAAGAAATGGGTGCTTTACGGGATCCTAGCAGCGCTAGTGGTTCTTATCCTTGGAACTGCTTATTATGTCTATCGTCAAGTGAATCGCTCGACACAGGACATCCAAACTGCTCAATCATCGTCTAGCGAGCAGAATATTCAGCCGATTTTAGAAGATTTTAATAGCCGATACGATGCTTTCTATACAGATAGCAATAAAACGGCTTTGAAAAATAGCCAGTTTGATAAGTTGAGTCAACTGAAGACCTTGCTTGATAAGCTGGAAGGTAGTCGCGAACATGCACTTGCTAAATCTAAATATGATAGTCTAGCAACGCAAATCAAGGCCATTCAAGATGTCAATGCACAATTTGAAAAACCAGCTATTGTTGATGGTGTTTTGGACACTAACGCTAAAGCTAAATCGGATGCTAAATTTACAGATATTAAAACTGGCAATACTGAGATTGATAAAGTGCTAGATAAGGCTATCAGCCTTGGTAAGAGTCAGCAAACAAGCGCTTCTAGCTCAAGTTCAAGTCAAACTAGCAGTTCTAGTCAAGCAAGTTCAAATGCGACTAGTGAGACAAAACCAAGTAGTTCAAATACGGCATCAAATGAAACTAGAAGTTCTCATAGTGAAGTCAATATGGGGCTCTCGAGTGCAGGGGTTGCTGTTCAAAGAAGTGCTAGTCGTGTTGCCTACAATCAATCAGCTATTGATGATAGTAATAACTCTGCCTGGGATTTTGCTGATGGTGTTTTGGAACAAATTCTCGCGACTTCACGTTCACGTGGTTACATAACTGGCAACCAATATATCCTCGAACGTGTCAATATCGTTAATGGCAATGGTTATTACAATCTCTATAAGCCAGACGGAACCTATCTATTTACCCTTAACTGTAAGACTGGATACTTTGTTGGGAATGGTTCTGGACATGCGGATGCCTTGGACTATTAAGCAGTCGTTACAAAATTCTTTCTTTTCAAAAGTAAAAATGATAAAATAAAACAAATTAAACAAGAGGAGTGTCATATGACAAAAGCTAACTTTGGTGTCGTAGGTATGGCCGTAATGGGTCGTAACCTTGCCCTTAATATTGAATCTCGTGGTTACACAGTTGCTATCTACAACCGTAGTAAAGAAAAAACGGAAGATGTAATTGCTTGCCATCCTGAAAAGAACTTTGTACCAAGCTATGACGTTGAAAGCTTTGTAAACTCAATCGAAAAACCTCGTCGTATCATGCTCATGGTTCAAGCTGGACCTGGTACAGATGCTACAATTCAAGCCCTTCTTCCGCACCTTGACAAGGGTGATATCTTGATTGACGGTGGAAACACTTTCTACAAAGATACCATCCGTCGTAATGAAGAATTGGCAAACTCAGGTATCAACTTTATCGGTACAGGAGTTTCTGGTGGTGAAAAAGGTGCCCTTGAAGGTCCTTCTATCATGCCTGGTGGACAAAAAGAGGCCTACGAATTGGTTGCGGATGTTCTTGAAGAAATCTCAGCTAAAGCACCAGAAGATGGCAAACCATGTGTGACTTACATCGGTCCTGATGGAGCTGGTCACTATGTGAAAATGGTTCACAACGGTATCGAGTACGGTGATATGCAATTGATCGCAGAAAGCTATGACTTGATGCAACACTTGCTAGGTCTTTCTGCAGAAGATATGGCTGAAATCTTTACTGAGTGGAACAAGGGTGAATTGGACAGCTACTTGATTGAAATCACAGCTGATATCTTGAGCCGTAAAGACGATGAAGGCCAAGATGGACCAATCGTAGACTACATCCTTGATGCCGCAGGTAACAAGGGAACTGGTAAATGGACTAGCCAATCATCACTTGACCTTGGTGTGCCATTGTCACTAATTACTGAGTCAGTATTTGCACGTTACATCTCTACTTATAAAGAAGAACGTGTACATGCTAGTAAGGTTCTTCCAAAACCAGCTGCCTTCAAATTTGAAGGAGACAAGGCTGAGTTGATTGAAAAAATCCGTCAAGCCCTTTACTTCTCAAAAATCATTTCATACGCACAAGGTTTTGCGCAATTGCGTGTAGCTTCTAAAGAAAACAACTGGAACTTGCCGTTTGCAGACATCGCATCTATCTGGCGTGATGGCTGTATCATCCGTTCTCGTTTCTTGCAAAAGATTACAGATGCTTACAATCGTGATGCAGACCTTGCTAACCTTCTTTTGGATGAGTACTTCTTGGATGTTACTGCTAAGTACCAACAAGCAGTGCGTGATATCGTAGCTCTTGCTGTTCAAGCTGGTGTACCAGTACCAACCTTCTCAGCAGCTATTACTTACTTTGATAGCTACCGTTCAGCTGACCTTCCAGCTAACTTGATCCAAGCGCAACGTGACTACTTTGGTGCCCACACATACCAACGTAAAGACAAAGAAGGAACCTTCCACTACTCTTGGTATGACGAAAAATAAGTAGGTCTGCCATGGGGAAACGGATTTTATTACTTGAGAAAGAACGAAATCTAGCTCATTTTTTAAGTTTGGAGCTCCAAAAAGAGCAATACCGAGTTGATCAGGTTGAGGAGGGGGGGAAAGCCCTCTCCATGGCTCTTCAAACAGACTATGACTTGATTTTATTGAATGCTCATCTGGGGGATATGACAGCCCAGGATTTTGCAGACAAGCTGAGTCGAACTAAGCCAGCCTCAGTCATCATGGTCTTGGACCATCGTGAAGAATTGCAAGATCAGATTGAGACAATCCAACGCTTTGCCGTTTCTTACATCTATAAGCCAGTTATTATTGAGAATCTGGTAGCTCGTATTTCAGCGATTTTCCGAGGTCGGGACTTTATCGACCAACACTGTAGTCAGATGAAGGTTCCAACGTCTTACCGCAATCTGCGTATGGATGTAGAACATCATACCGTTTATCGTGGTGAGGAGATGATTGCTCTGACTCGTCGTGAGTATGACCTTTTGGCCACTCTTATGGGAAGCAAGAAAGTTCTGACTCGTGAGCAGTTGTTGGAAAGTGTCTGGAAGTATGAAAGTGCGACCGAAACCAATATCGTGGATGTCTATATCCGTTATCTACGTAGCAAGCTTGATGTAAAAGGTCAAAAAAGCTACATTAAAACCGTGCGTGGTGTTGGTTACACCATGCAAGAATAGAAAAGCAGTTGCAGTTTTTGTAACTGCTGCTTGAGCTCTATACTATCTGTAGTGGGAATTCCTGAATAACAGATAGTATGGGGCTTTTTTGATGAGGCAAAAATGCAGGTCCCTAGACGGCTTGTAATGCTTCAAAGAGATGGTCAGAGAGAATGATTTCTTATTGACCATAGTTTATACTCAATGAAAATTAAAGAGCAAACTAGGAAGCTAGCCGTAAGCTGTACTTGAGTACGGTAAGGCGACGCTGACGTGGTTTGAAGAGATTTTAGAAGAGTATTGGTATCTGATAAGCTTTACTTCATAGTTCTCTACTTTTTGACGCTCAAAAGGGATGAGCTAGCTACAGTTGGAGTCAATATACTTTTTATAAGTATTCAAAAAAGTGGCATTTATCATAATTTTGAAGAAAAGGGAAATTTTATTTTTATTGAAAAATATGATATAATAACTATAGAAAACCTTAAAATAGCATAGGGATAAGGGAAAATAATTAATTTAAATCAATATAATTGACAAACCTGCTAATATGAAATATAATATTGAATGTATGTGTATTACATGCTATTTTTAGAAATCAAAAGGAGAAAATGTGATGTATTTTAATCGTAAAAATGCAGAACAAAAGAACTGGAGAATGATCAAAAAAGGGAAGCACTTCCTATTCGGTTGTTCTCTTGTTTTTGCGGTCGGAGCTAGCTTAGCTACTCAAGTGGTCCATGCAAACACAGCAGAAACTACTGTAGAAAGCAACTCGACTACTGGGGATGTTAACCCTACACAGAACGGAGATGGCAAGACTTATGAGGCGCCTGCTGTAGCAGCAGTAGCGGCAAAATTAGGTGGAGAAACTGCAAAAGAAGTTAAAGCTTTAGACAAAACTCAACTTGAAAACTACATTGCAGAAATCGAAGCAAAATTAGCTAACGGAACATACGAAAGCAAAACAGAAGAGAGTGTTGCAGTATTAAAAGCAGGGTTAGAAGATGCAAAAGCTACATTAGCAAATGCAACAACTCAAGACGAAATCACAAAAGCTTACAGTAAATTAGTAACTACAGTGAACACTAAATTAAAAGCTAAACCTGTAGAGAAAAAAGAAACTCCAGAAGTAGACACTACTAATGGAAAAGAAACTGTAGGTAAAAAAGCAGAAAACACTGAGAAAAATCCAGAATCTAACTCAATCGAAAACACAGGATCTAATGATCCACGTAATCGTCAAGCGATTCCAACGGGAATTCAATTTAGGGCGGAAGTTGCCGTTTCAAAAGATACAAATAAGGAACCAAATGGGCATAGTGATACCTATATCCTTAATGACGTTAATGGTCAAACGGCTGCATCTGAGGCTGCTCGTATAACTTCTCGGGTAACAAACTACAAAGTAAAATATAACAAAGATGATAGTGGGAAGATTACTTCGTTAGATTGGCTTGTCTATTTTAATAACTATTCAGAGAATTTAGCGAATACGTACCATACTGACTCTGGAGAGGTTTACCGTAACTATATCCAGATTCCTAAAGAAGTGAATATGCCGGATACGATTACGCGTGCACAGTATGCGAGTCCGCGAAATCCTAAATTCTTCCCCGGTGAGAGACTACCTCGACGTTACGAACCGAATGGTCAGCCAGTTAGCGCTTCTTCAACGTTTGACAATCCGACGCCAACCTTTGCTTCAGGGCTACCAAGAGAAGGTCTGGATACTTTTAATCTAGCTGATTGGCCTAGTACGCTTAATGGGCGTTCTGTAGAAAATCTTGCTACTCAACTGCCTAGATATTTTAAGGATGCAGCTTCAGATAATTCTCCGACGACTCGAGATATAATAAGAGCGGCAGCTATAAATGGAGATCGATTGATTGTAGACCGTTCAACTACAGGTGGTTCTAGTTATAATAGCTATGTATGGAGCTTTACAACAACAGTTCCTATTGACACAACTAATGAACAACTGAAAGATATGAAGGTTGTGTTTGGGATGATGCGTAGTGCCACTGCAGGTGCCAATGCAGCTTTTGCCAACGTTGCAGCGAACCCTGTGAAAATGTGGCAGTCTGATGTTTCCCCTGAACCAACAGCGAAAGTTCAAACTGTAAAAGCTGGACAAGTACCAGATGCGAAAAAATCAATTGGAAACTTGAACGACCTTCCACAAGGAACAACAGTTGCGTACAAGGAAGCAGTAGATACACAAAACTCAGGTGAAAAACCAGCAATAGCTGTTGTAACTTACCCAGACACATCTAAAAAAGAAGTTCCTGTAAAAGTAATTGTTGAAAAAGAAGCAGTAGCAGTAGCAGCTCCAGTAGTCAATACAAATGCTAAAGCTAGAAATACAGTACTTTCAACTGATGAAGAACTAACAGGAACAGGTACACCAGGAGCAACCGTTAAAGTAACTGTTAAAAATCCAGAAGGAACAACAGTAATCTCAGAAAAAACAACACAAGTTGGCGCTGATGGAAACTGGAAACTTGGTTTAGATAAAGGATTGAATAGTAACGAAATTTTAGGTGGTAATGCAGCGTCAAATACATTCTATGCTCCTAAAAATAAAGTGGAAGTTACGCAAGTTGTCAATGGAGTATCTAGTGCAGCAACAGCGGTAACAGTATCAGAAGGGGCGTCTACTATCTTGCCATCAGCCGCAGCTAAGGATGGAAAGAGCGTTGTAGCAGGAGCTAAAGAAGTTACAGTGACAATTCCGCATGATGCAGGTATTGCATACTTCTGGTATACAAACAAAAATGATAATTCTAAACCACAAATTGATATTAAACGTGAAGCTGATGGTAACTTTGTGATTTCTGGCAACAATGCTGGAAAAGCAACAGTTAAGAATGTAGTTAAAGGTGCATTCTCTGATACTGTTACATTAACATTAACAGAGCCAGCTAAAGAAGGTGCTAACCTAGAAATCATTCCTCACAATGGACTAGCTACAAAAGGTACTTACTTAGGTAGAGCTAATATTCCAGTAACAAACGAAAAACCAGTAGTATCATCTGCAACAAATTCAGATGTAACGACAGTAATTGCAGGAGGAACTGTAAATCTTTCAACTCTAGCGAAAGTGACAGACCATGAAGATGACCAAAATGCTACATTAGGAACAAAAGGTACACCGACAGTAGTATCT
>NZ_JVLI01000024.1:0-259 GCF_001072315.1 Streptococcus pseudopneumoniae
ATTCTCATACTTACCACCTGTTTGACCCAATTCCTTCTTAACAGTCATTGGATTAGTAATGGTTAGAACTTCTCCAGCTTGCACGTAGGTCTTGTAGAACTCCTCTGGATTCTCTGCCTCGAATACTTGAATCGCTCCTTTCGGAGTGAAATTTCTAGCCTTCATAGCTTCTTGGACACCTGATGGTGCCTTAGCCAGACTCTCATAAAGAGCCATTTTCAACCCTTTAACTACTTGCCCTTTAGAATCCGTTACTTGA
>NZ_JVLI01000025.1:0-322 GCF_001072315.1 Streptococcus pseudopneumoniae
ATTCTCATACTTACCACCTGTTTGACCCAATTCCTTCTTAACAGTCATTGGATTAGTAATGGTCAGAACTTCTCCAGCTTGCACGTAGGTCTTGTAGAACTCCTCTGGATTCTCCGCCTCGAATACTTGAATCGCTCCTTTCGGAGTGAAATTCCTAGCCTTCATAGCTTCTTGGACACCTGATGGTGCCTTAGCCAGACTCTCATAAATTGCCATTTTCAACCCTTTAACTACTTGACCTTTAGAATCCGTCACTTGTACACCATCTTGATTGATCGTAACAGCCTCTTCTGGATAATCATCAACGATATAGAACCCTTTG
>NZ_JVLI01000026.1:0-21848 GCF_001072315.1 Streptococcus pseudopneumoniae
TTTTTTCGAATAGATAAGTAAGAGGAAAAGGAAAGGAGCCTAGTTCATGTATCTACCAATTTTTTATCCGTGGTTTGCTAAATTATTTTTCACATAAATTTAATTTAGTTGTACATTTTCGAATTATTTTTCGAATAAATAAGTGAGACGAAAAGGAAGGAGACTACGCGATGTATTTACCAATCTTATTGCCATGGTTTATCAAATGGTATTTAAAATAAATGAAATTTACCTGTTCATTTTAAATCACTTCTCAAATAGATAAGTGAGAAGAAAAGGAATTCAGTAATTTATCTATTCTGGTTTTTAAAATGGTTTAAGATCCAGAAATCGTAAACTAAAAAATAGAAATAAAGGAGAAAAAAGATGACAAATTTTAACAAAATGGAACAGAACTTTGTAGCTCTTACAGAAGAAGAGTTGATGAATGTGGATGGGGGAATTATTCCGATAGCAGTAGCAGCTAGTATTATTGCAGGTTCAGCATTTGCTGGTTTAAGTGCAGGAGTAGCTATTGGAATTAGTCGAAACAAGAGATAATGAGAGAATCAATGAAGTTTTCAAACGAATTTGCGGCTGTTATTATATCAGCCTCAGGAATAGTGGGTTTATTAGTAGGAGTAGCTATTGGATTAGCTAGTATTATTTAAAAAGGAGTATATCATGCAAAATTTGAATCAATTTGAAATCGTAAAGCAAAATGAATTAGAGCAAGTACAAGGCGGAGTGGGTTTATTGATTGTTATCGGAGGCTCATTACTTGCTGCAGGTGGAGCTGGGGTAGCTGGTTATTGGTTATCTCGTACGTTTGGTTAATATATTTAAAGGAGTAGGTGGGATATGAAAAAATTAGAAGAAAAATTTGAGATCATGGCAGAAGCAGATTTGGCTAGTACCGAGGGTGGACTTATTATTACTACTTCTACAGCTATCGCTTGGGGTGTTTTAGGAGTTGTTGCCTATATGTACGGTCGTCATCTAGGAAGCAGACGTTAATTTTAACAATTTGATACATATTTTATTAAAGAATGTAAGAAAAACTATGAATCGTAATTTAGAACGGTATAATCTATTCTGACTATGAATAGATCATACCAGAGGTGGCTTAGAAATAGCAGGGACATTAAAAATTGAAGTAACTTTAAATAGGATGTCGTAAATGTTACTATCAATGATTTATTTGTTCCAAGCTTGCCTAGGGTGTCAGTAAAAATCAATTTCCTTTCATACCATATTTTTAGTAGGTAGGACGCTTGTTCTACCTATTTTTATCCAAAAAGTGCAGTTGAGGTGTTTATTTGGAGTTTTACATATATTTTTGATAAAATAGGTATAGAAATTGGAAAAGTGGAAGAAAAAAATGAATAAGATTTTAAAATATTTTTTAGTATTTGTTTTTCTATTTTTGATAAATATTTTCATCTTTAAGATACTAGCAACTCTGGGATTTCAGCTGACAATGAGTGAAAAGAGTTATATTGTACCACCACTGTTTTCGATTATCGTTTTGTACATGATTGACAAAAGAATTAGGAAGAAAAAGAATAAATATATATTTTAGGTAGGACGTTTGTTCTACTTATTTTTTATCCAAAAAGTGCATTTGGGAGGTAGATAGGCGCATTTGGGAAGGAAGTCCAGTTTTTGTTTGGGGATTGGGGTAAGATAGTTGTTATCAGATGAGTTTAGGAAAAAGGAGATGAATATGAAATTTGGGAAACGTCACTATCGTCCGCAGGTGGATCAGATGGACTGCGGTGTAGCTTCATTAGCCATGATTTTTGGCTACTATGGTAGCTATTATTCTTTGGCTCACTTGCGAGAATTGGCCAAGACGACCATGGATGGGACGACGGCTTTGGGCTTGGTCAAGGTGGCAGAGGAGATTGGTTTTGAGACGCGAGCAATTAAGGCGGATATGACGCTTTTTGACTTGCCAGATTTGACTTTTCCTTTTGTTGCCCATGTGTTTAAGGAAGGGAAATTGCTCCACTACTATGTGGTGACTGGGCAGGATAAGGATAGCATTCATATTGCCGATCCAGATCCTGGGGTGAAATTGACCAAACTGCCACGTGAGCGTTTTACGGAAGAATGGACAGGAGTGACTCTGTTTATGGCACCTAGTCCAGACTACAAGCCTCATAAGGATCAAAAGAATGGTCTGCTCTCTTTTATCCCTATATTAGTGAAGCAGCGTGGCTTGATTGCTAATATCGTTTTGGCAACACTCTTGGTCACCTTGATTAATATTGTGGGTTCTTATTATCTGCAGTCTATCATTGACACCTATGTGCCAGATCAGATGCGTTCGACGCTGGGGATTATTTCTATTGGGCTGGTCATTGTTTATATTCTCCAGCAGATTTTGTCTTATGCTCAGGAGTATCTCTTACTTGTTTTGGGGCAACGCTTGTCGATTGACGTGATTTTGTCCTATATCAAGCATGTTTTTCACCTGCCTATGTCCTTCTTTGCGACACGCAGGACAGGGGAAATTGTGTCTCGTTTTACAGATGCTAACAGTATCATCGATGCACTGGCTTCAACCATTCTTTCGATTTTCCTAGATGTGTCAACGGTTGTCATTATTTCTCTTGTTTTATTTTCACAAAATACCAATCTCTTTTTCATGACCTTATTGGCGCTGCCTATCTATACAGTGATTATCTTTGCCTTTATGAAGCCGTTTGAAAAGATGAATCGGGATACCATGGAAGCTAATGCGGTTCTGTCTTCTTCTATCATTGAGGACATCAACGGTATTGAGACGATTAAGTCCTTGACCAGCGAAAGTTCACGCTATCAAAAGATTGACAAGGAATTTGTGGATTATCTGAAAAAATCCTTTACCTATAGTCGGGCAGAGAGTCAACAAAAGGCTCTGAAAAAAGTTGCCCATCTCTTGCTTAATGTCGGCATTCTCTGGATGGGGGCTGTTCTGGTCATGGATGGTAAGATGAGTTTAGGGCAGTTGATTACCTATAATACCTTGCTTGTTTACTTTACCAATCCTTTGGAAAATATCATTAACCTGCAAACCAAACTTCAGACAGCGCAGGTTGCCAATAACCGTCTAAATGAGGTTTATCTGGTAGCTTCTGAGTTTGAGGAGAAGAAAACCGTTGAGGATCTGAGCTTGATGAAGGGAGAGATGACCTTCAAGCAGGTTTCCTACAAGTATGGCTATGGTCGAGACATCTTGTCGGATATCAACTTGACCATTTCCCAAGGTTCTAAGGTGGCTTTTGTGGGAATTTCAGGGTCAGGTAAGACGACTTTGGCCAAGATGATGGTTAATTTTTACGATCCAAGTCAGGGTGAGATTAGTCTGGGTGGTGTCAATCTCAATCAGATTGATAAAAAGGCTCTGCGTCAGTATATCAACTATCTACCTCAACAGCCCTATGTTTTTAACGGAACGATTTTGGAGAATCTTCTTTTAGGAGCCAAGGAGGGAACGACACAGGAGGATATCTTACGGGCGGTCGAATTGGCAGAGATTAGGGAGGATATCGAGCGCATGCCACTAAATTACCAGACAGAATTGACTTCGGATGGGGCAGGAATTTCAGGTGGTCAACGTCAGAGAATTGCTTTGGCGCGTGCTCTCTTGACAGATGCGCCGGTCTTGATTTTGGATGAGGCGACCAGCAGTTTGGATATTTTGACTGAGAAGCGAATTGTCGATAATCTCATGGCCTTAGACAAGACCTTGATTTTCATCGCCCACCGCTTGACCATTGCTGAGCGGACAGAGAAGGTTGTTGTCTTGGATCAGGGCAAGATTGTTGAAGAAGGAAAGCATGCTGATTTGCTTGCACAGGGTGGCTTTTACGCCCATTTGGTGAATAGCTAGAAAGAGGAGAGGATGAAACCAGAATTTTTAGAAAGTGCGGAGTTTTATAATCGTCGTTACCATAATTTTTCCAGTCGGGTGATTGTCCCCATGTTCCTTCTGCTTGTGTTTTTACTTGGATTTGCAACTGTTGCAGAGAAGGAGATGAGTTTATCCACTAGAGCGACTGTCGAACCTAGTCGTATCCTTGCAAGTATCCAGTCTACTAGCAACAATCGCATTCTTGTTAATCATTTGGAAGAAAATAAGCTGGTAAAAAAGGGAGAACTATTGGTTCAATATCAAGAAGGGGCAGAGGGTATCCAAGCAGAGGCCTATGCTAGTCAGTTGGACATGCTCAAGGATCAAAAAAAGCAATTGGAGTATTTGCAGAAGAGCTTGCAAGAAGGGGAGAACCACTTTCCAGAGGAGGATAAGTTTGGCTACCAAGCCACCTTTCGCGATTACATCAGTCAAGCAGGCAGTCTTAGGGCTAGTACATCGCAACAAAATGAGACCATCGCGTCCCAGAATGCAGCAGCTAGCCAAACCCAAGTTGAAATCGGCAACCTCATCAGTCAAACAGAGGCTAAAATTCGCGATTACCAGACAGCTAAGTCAGCTATTGAAACAGGTGCTTCCTTGGCCAGTCAGAATCTAGCCTACTCTTTCTACCAGTCCTACAAGTCTCAGGGCGAGGAAAATCCGCAAGCTAAGGCACAAGCAGTTGCGCAAGTTGAAGCGCAGCTTTCTCAGTTAGAATCTAGTCTTGCTACTTACCGTGTCCAGTATGCAGGTTCAGGTACCCAACAAGCCTATGCGTCAGGCTTAAGCAGTCAATTAGAGTCCCTTAAATCCCAACACTTGGCTAAGGTTGGTCAGGAATTGACTCTTTTAGACCAGAAAATCTTGGAGGTGGAGTCAGGTAAGAAGGTACAGGGAAATCTTTTAGACAAGGGGAAAATTACGGCGAGTGAGGATGGGGTGCTTCATCTTAATCCTGAGACCAGTGATTCTACCATGGTAGCAGAGGGGGCTCTACTAGCCCAACTCTATCCATCTTTGGAAAGAGAAGGCAAAGCCAAACTAACAGCTTATCTTAGTTCAAAGGATGTAGCAAGGATCAAGGTAGGTGATTCTGTTCGCTATACGACGACTCATGATGCCAAGAATCAACTTTTTCTAGATTCTACTATTACAAGTATTGATGCGACGGCTACTAAGACTGAGAAAGGGAATTTCTTTAAAATCGAGGCGGAGACTAATCTGACTTCCGAGCAGGCTGAAAAACTTCGATATGGGGTGGAAGGTCGCCTGCAGATGATTACGGGCAGGAAAAGTTACCTACGTTATTATTTAGATCAATTTTTGAACCAAGAGTAACGTTCGTGTTTTTAGAGTTAAATGATTTTTAAACTGTGAGAAAGATTCTTCTTGCAGTTTTTTCTTTACGATTTTTGAAATACGCCTGGTATTTATTCGGTTAAATTCTTGTATTTTTTGGTTTTTTATGGTAGAATGTGCTCAAGTAATACGAAAGGCGAACTTTAAAATGTCAAAACAATTGATCTATTCGGGAAAAGCTAAAGATATCTATACAACTGAGGATGAAAATCTTATTATTTCAACTTACAAGGACCAGGCGACTGCTTTCAATGGTGTTAAGAAGGAGCAGATTGCAGGTAAGGGAGTGTTGAATAATCAGATTTCATCTTTTATTTTTGAGAAATTAAATGCGGCTGGTGTGGCGACTCACTTTGTGGAGAAGCTTTCAGACACGGAACAACTCAATAAAAAGGTTAAGATTATTCCTTTGGAAGTCGTGCTTCGCAACTACACTGCTGGTTCCTTTTCAAAACGTTTTGGTGTGGATGAGGGTATCGCATTTGAGACTCCGATTGTCGAATTTTACTATAAAAATGATGATTTGGATGACCCATTTATCAATGACGAGCATGTGAAATTTCTACAGATTGCGGATGACCAGCAGATTGCCTACTTGAAGGAAGAAACTCGCCGAATCAATGAACTTTTGAAGGCCTGGTTTGCTGAGATTGGGCTTAAGTTGATTGACTTTAAGCTAGAGTTCGGTTTTGATAAGGATGGAAAGATTATCTTGGCAGATGAATTTTCACCAGATAACTGCCGTTTGTGGGATGCGGATGGTAACCACATGGATAAGGATGTTTTCCGTAGGGGACTAGGTGAATTAACCGATGTTTATGAAGTTGTTTGGGAGAAGTTGCAAGGTTTGAAATAATCTGTTTGCAACGGAAAACCTTCGTCTCTCAACTAAAAGGACTCAGGCTGAAAAGGTCCCCCAGACCTTTTTACTCCGTAGGGGATTGGGAGAACTGACAGACGTTTACGAGATCGTCTGGGAAAAGTTGCAGGAATTGAAATAACAACCTCAAGGCTGTTTGGGAACATTGCAAGAGCTGAAATAAAGGAATAAGGATTGATGGATAAACGTATTTTTGTTGAAAAAAAGGCTGATTTTCAGGTCAAGTCAGAGAGTTTGGTGAGAGAACTCCAGCACAACTTGGGACTTTCAAGCTTGAAAAGTATTCGCATCGTGCAAGTGTATGATGTATTTGACTTGGCAGAGGACCTGTTTGCACCTGCAGAGAAACACATCTTCTCTGAGCAGGTGACAGACCATGTTTTGGACGAAGCGGCTGTGCAGGCGGATCTTGCCAACTATGCTTTCTTTGCGATTGAAAGCCTGCCAGGGCAGTTTGACCAGCGTGCAGCTTCTTCGCAAGAAGCCTTGCTTTTGTTGGGAAGTTCGAGTGATGTGACGGTCAATACAGCTCAACTTTACTTGGTCAATAAAGATATTGATGCGACTGAGTTGGAAGCGGTCAAGAACTATCTGCTCAACCCAGTTGATTCTCGTTTCAAGGATATTACGGCAGGGATTGCCAAGCAGGAATTTTCTGAGTCAGACAAGACCATTCCTAAATTGACTTTCTTTGAAAGCTATACAGCAGAAGACTTTGCTCGCTACAAGGCCGAGCAAGGGATGGCCATGGAAGTGGATGATTTGCTCTTTATCCAAGACTACTTTAAGTCAATCGGGCGCGTGCCGACGGAAACAGAACTCAAGGTTTTGGATACTTACTGGTCTGACCACTGCCGTCACACGACTTTTGAGACAGAGTTGAAACAGATTGATTTCTCAGCTTCTAAATTCCAAAAGCAATTGCAGTCAACATATGACAAGTATATTGCCATGCGTGATGAGTTGGGACGTACGGAAAAACCGCAAACCTTGATGGATATGGCTACTATTTTCGGTCGATATGAGCGTGCTAATGGACGTTTGGATGATATGGAAGTGTCAGATGAAATCAATGCTTGCTCTGTCGAAATTGAAGTGGATGTTGATGGTGTGAAAGAACCATGGCTCCTCATGTTTAAAAATGAAACTCACAACCACCCAACGGAAATTGAGCCATTTGGTGGGGCGGCTACTTGTATCGGTGGAGCCATTCGTGACCCATTGTCAGGTCGTTCCTACGTTTACCAAGCTATGCGGATCTCGGGTGCCGGTGATATTACAGCACCGATTTCGGAAACGCGTGCTGGTAAGCTGCCACAACAAGTCATTTCTAAAACAGCGGCTCATGGTTATTCTTCATACGGTAACCAGATTGGGCTTGCAACAACCTACGTTCGTGAGTACTTCCACCCAGGCTTTGTAGCTAAACGTATGGAACTTGGTGCCGTTGTTGGTGCGGCTCCCAAGGGCAATGTGGTCCGTGAAAAACCGGAAGCTGGTGATGTCATTATCCTCCTTGGAGGTAAGACTGGACGTGATGGTGTCGGTGGTGCGACAGGTTCTTCTAAGGTTCAAACAGTTGAGTCTGTGGAAACTGCTGGAGCTGAAGTTCAAAAAGGAAATGCCATCGAAGAACGCAAGATTCAACGACTTTTCCGTAATGGCGATGTGACTCGTCTTATCAAAAAATCAAATGATTTTGGCGCTGGTGGTGTCTGTGTAGCTATTGGTGAATTAGCAGACGGTCTTGAAATCGACCTTAACAAGGTGCCTCTTAAATACCAAGGCTTGAATGGTACCGAAATTGCCATCTCTGAATCTCAAGAACGGATGGCTGTGGTGGTTCGTCCTGAGGATGTAGATGCCTTCGTTGTAGAATGTAACAAAGAAAATATTGACGCTGTTGTCGTGGCGACAGTAACTGAAAAACCAAATCTGGTTATGCACTGGAATGGCGAAACGATTGTAGACTTGGAACGCCGTTTCCTTGACACCAATGGTGTGCGCGTGGTCGTTGATGCCAAGGTTGTGGACAAGGATGTCAAACTCCCAGAAGAGCGTACAACAAGCGTAGAAACACTTGAAGCTGATACCCTTGCGGTTCTATCTGATTTGAACCATGCGAGTCAAAAAGGATTGCAGACTATCTTTGATTGCTCTGTTGGTCGTTCAACGGTCAATCACCCACTTGGTGGTCGCTATCAACTCACTCCAACTGAGGCTTCTGTGCAGAAATTACCAGTGCAACACGGTGTGACTCATACTGCGTCTGTTATAGCTCAAGGATTCAATCCATATGTCGCAGAATGGTCTCCATACCACGGTGCTGCTTATGCGGTTATCGAAGCAACTGCTCGTTTGGTGGCTGCTGGTGCAAACTGGTCTAAGGCTCGTTTCTCTTACCAAGAGTATTTCGAGCGTATGGATAAACAAGCAGAGCGTTTTGGTCAGCCAGTAGCAGCTCTTCTAGGCTCTATCGAAGCACAGATTCAGCTTGGCTTACCATCTATCGGTGGTAAGGACTCTATGTCTGGTACTTTTGAAGAATTGACAGTGCCACCAACCTTGGTCGCTTTTGGGGTGACGACAGCGGATAGCCGTAAGGTGCTTTCGCCAGAGTTCAAGAATGCTGGTGAAAACATCTACTACATCCCAGGCCAAGCACTCTCAGCAGAGATTGATTTTGACTTGATTAAGTCTAACTTTGCTCAGTTTGAAGCCCTTCAAAAGGCTCACAAAGTGACATCTGCATCAGCTGTCAAATATGGTGGTGTAGTTGAAAGTTTGGCTCTTGCTACCTTTGGAAATCATATCGGTGCAGAAGTAACCTTGCCTGAACTTGAAACGGCCTTGACAGCTCAATTGGGTGGATTTGTCTTCACATCTCCTGAAGAAATTGCTGGAGTAGAGAAAATCGGTCAAACAAGTGCAGACTTTACACTGACTGTAAACGGTGTGAAGCTAGATGGACAGAAACTTGACAGTGCCTTCCAAGGAAAACTGGAAGAAGTTTACCCAACAGAATTTGCCCAAGCGAAAGAACTGGCTGAAGTACCAGCTGTGGCATCAGATGTTGTGATTAAAGCAAAAGAAAAGGTTGAAAAACCTGTGGTTTACATCCCAGTCTTCCCAGGAACCAACTCAGAATATGACTCAGCCAAGGCCTTTGAGAAAGAAGGTGCAGAGGTTAACTTGGTGCCATTCGTGACACTCAATGAAGAAGCCATTGTCAAGTCAGTTGAAACTATGGTTGACAACATCGGCAAGGCTAACATCCTCTTCTTTGCAGGTGGTTTCTCAGCTGCGGACGAGCCAGATGGTTCAGCCAAGTTTATTGTCAATATTCTGCTTAATGAAAAAGTGCGTGTAGCTATTGATAGCTTTATCGCCCGTGGTGGATTGATTATCGGTATCTGTAATGGATTCCAGGCCCTCGTCAAATCAGGTCTTCTTCCATACGGGAACTTTGAAGATGCCAAAAGTACTAGCCCAACTCTCTTCTACAATGATGCCAACCAACACGTGGCCAAGATGGTAGAAACTCGGATTGCCAATACCAACTCACCATGGTTGACTGGTGTGCAAGTGGGCGATATCCACGCTATTCCTGTTTCGCACGGTGAAGGGAAGTTTGTCGTGACAGCTGAGGAATTCGCAGAGCTCCGTGATAATGGACAAATTTTCAGCCAATATGTTGACTTTGATGGAAAACCAAGTATGGATTCTAAGTACAATCCAAATGGTTCTGTCCATGCCATCGAAGGAATTACCAGCAAAAACGGTCAAATCATCGGTAAGATGGGGCACTCAGAACGCTATGAGGACGGTCTTTTCCAAAACATCCCAGGAAATAAAGACCAGCACCTGTTCGCATCAGCGGTTAAATATTTTACTGGAAAATAAAACTTACAGATTTTCTAATAGATAGTATCAGTAATGTAAAAGTCATGTAGATTTATCTCTTGACGATTGCAAATGAAAATTAGGTATAAAAAATGACATACGAAGTAAAATCTCTTAATGAAGAATGTGGTGTTTTCGGTATCTGGGGGCATCCAGATGCTGCTAAATTGACCTATTTTGGTCTCCACAGTCTTCAACACCGTGGTCAGGAGGGGGCAGGAATCCTCTCCAATGATCAGGGACAATTGAAGCGCCATCGTGACATGGGACTTTTATCAGAAGTCTTCAGAAATCCTGCTAATTTGGATAAATTGACAGGAACTGGTGCGATTGGTCACGTGCGTTATGCGACTGCTGGCGAAGCTTCTGTAGATAATATCCAGCCCTTCCTCTTCCGTTTTCACGATATGCAGTTCGGCTTGGCTCATAATGGAAATCTGACCAATGCAGCCTCTCTCAAGAAAGAACTGGAACAAAGAGGAGCGATTTTCAGCGCGACTTCGGACTCGGAAATCTTGGCTCACCTCATTCGTCGGAGTCACAATCCGAACTTGATGGGAAAAATCAAGGAAGCGCTCAGCCTTGTCAAAGGTGGTTTTGCCTATATCTTGCTGTTTGAGGACAAGTTGATTGCTGCCCTTGACCCCAATGGCTTCCGTCCGCTTTCTATCGGGAAAATGGCTAACGGAGCAGTAGTCGTTTCTTCCGAAACATGTGCTTTTGAGGTCATTGGTGCTGAGTGGATTCGTGATTTAAAGCCAGGTGAGATTGTGATCATTGATGACAAGGGCATCCAGTATGACAGCTATACAGATGATACCCAGTTAGCAATCTGTTCTATGGAGTATATCTATTTTGCCCGCCCTGATTCTAATATCCACGGTGTCAATGTCCATACGGCTCGTAAACGTATGGGTGCCCAATTGGCGCGTGAATTCAAGCATGAGGCGGATATCGTGGTCGGTGTGCCCAATTCTTCCCTCAGCGCGGCTATGGGATTTGCTGAAGAGTCCGGGCTACCAAATGAAATGGGCCTCATCAAGAACCAATACACCCAACGTACCTTTATCCAACCGACTCAAGAATTGCGGGAGCAAGGGGTGCGGATGAAACTCTCTGCTGTTTCAGGCGTTGTAAAAGGCAAGCGTGTGGTTATGATTGATGACTCTATTGTACGTGGAACAACCTCTCGTCGGATCGTTCAACTCTTGAAAGAAGCGGGTGCAACTGAGGTTCACGTTGCTATTGGCAGTCCAGCGCTAGCTTATCCATGCTTCTATGGAATTGATATTCAGACCCGTCAGGAGCTAATTGCGGCCAATCATACGGTCGAAGAAACGCGCCAAATCATTGGTGCGGACAGTCTGACTTATCTTTCTGTTGAGGGGTTGATTGATTCAATTGGTATTGAAACGGATGCGCCAAATGGTGGTCTCTGTGTTGCTTATTTTGACGGTGACTACCCGACACCTCTCTATGACTACGAAGAAGACTATCGTCGAAGTTTGGAAGAAAAGACCAGTTTTTACAAATAGATAATAGATCCTCCATTAAAGAAAAGGAATATAAAAATGGCAAATAAAAATGCGTACGCTCAATCTGGTGTGGATGTTGAAGCGGGTTATGAAGTTGTTGAACGGATTAAAAAGCACGTGGCTCGTACGGAGCGTGCAGGTGTCATGGGAGCTCTTGGTGGCTTTGGTGGTATGTTTGACCTTTCAAAGACTGGGGTTAAAGAACCCGTCTTGATTTCAGGGACTGACGGTGTCGGAACCAAGCTCATGTTGGCTATCAAATACGACAAGCACGATACTATCGGTCAGGACTGTGTAGCCATGTGTGTCAATGATATCATCGCTGCGGGTGCGGAACCCCTCTATTTCCTTGACTACGTAGCGACAGGGAAGAATGAACCAGCTAAGCTAGAACAAGTTGTCGCTGGTGTGGCAGAAGGTTGTGTGCAGGCAGGCGCTGCCCTCATTGGTGGAGAAACGGCTGAAATGCCTGGCATGTACGGCGAAGATGACTATGACTTGGCTGGTTTTGCGGTCGGTGTGGCTGAAAAATCTCAAATCATTGACGGTTCAAAGGTGGCAGAAGGAGATATTCTTCTCGGACTTGCTTCAAGTGGGATTCATTCCAATGGTTACTCTCTCGTCCGTCGTGTTTTTGCCGACTACACAGGTGAGGAAATCTTGCCAGAATTGGAAGGTAAGAAACTTAAGGAAGTTCTTCTTGAGCCGACTCGTATCTATGTCAAGGCTGTCTTGCCGCTCATCAAAGAAGAGTTGGTCAACGGCATTGCCCACATCACTGGTGGTGGCTTTATCGAAAATGTCCCTCGTATGTTTGCAGCTGAATTGGCTGCTGAGATTGAAGAAGACAAAGTTCCAGTCTTGCCAATCTTCAAAGCTCTTGAAAAATATGGTAAAATCAAACATGAAGAAATGTTTGAAATCTTCAATATGGGTGTGGGGCTCATGCTGTCAGTTAGCCCTGAAAATGTAAGTCGTGTCAAGGAATTGTTGGATGAACCAGTCTATGAAATTGGTCGTATCGTCAAGAAAGAAAACGAAAGTGTCATCATCAAATGAAAAAAATAGCGGTTTTTGCCTCTGGTAATGGCTCAAATTTTCAGGTGGTAGCGGAACAATTTCCAGTAGAGTTTGTCTTTTCAGACCATCGTAATGCCTATGTGCTCGAACGTGCAGACAAGCTCGGCGTTCTGTCCTATGCTTTTGAACTCAAGGAGTTTGAGAGCAAGGCAGACTACGAAGCAGCCCTTGTCGAACTCTTGGAAGAACACCAGATTGACTTGGTTTGCCTAGCAGGCTACATGAAAATCGTTGGACCAACCTTATTAGCAGCTTATGAAGGCCGGATTATCAACATTCATCCAGCCTACCTGCCAGAATTTCCAGGAGCCCATGGGATTGAGGATGCTTGGACTGCTGGCGTTGCTGAGAGCGGCGTGACCATTCACTGGGTAGATTCTGGTGTGGACACTGGTAAGATCATCAAACAAGTACGTGTGCCACGGCTGGCTGATGATACCATAGCCAGCTTTGAAGAACGTATTCATGCCACCGAGTATCAGCTCTATCCTCAAGTGTTGGAGAGTTTAGGTGTGGGTAGAAGATAAGAAGTAAATCAAGTTTTGATTTTGCAATATTGCTAGGAGAAAAAATGATTGAGATAAAATTAGTAGATGAGAGCAGTTTTCAGGCAGTGCTGGATTTGAAAATATCTGAAGCTGATGAACGAGCACGTTTCGTGTCTCCAAATGTACGCTCTTTAGCTGACGCATGGCTCTACCGAGAGAATGGGGATGTGTTTCCAATGGCAATTTATTGGAATGAGCTTGTAGTTGGTTTTCTCCTGTTGGAAATAGATAAGGATGAAGCGGAATACTTTATCTGGCGGATAATGATTGGCCAGCAGTACCAAGGAAGAGGTTATGGACGAAAAACCGTGGAAGTTCTGATCAAAAAGGCTCAGATGGATAGCGCTTGCAATCATATTATCGCAGATTATGTGGTTGGAAATGAAAAAATGAAGCACCTGTTGATTAGTTTGGGTTTTCAGGAAACAGGATTTATAGAAGAAAATAATGAAGTCGCTATGCGCTTGGACCTAAAGAAAGAGGAATAGAATGACGAAAAAAGCTTTAATCAGTATCTCAAACAAAGAGGGTATTGTTGAATTTGCTCAAGAACTTAAAAAAACTCGGTTGGGACATCATCTCAACAGGTGGAACCAAGGTTGCTCTTGATAATGCTGGGGTGAGCACCATTGCCATTGATGATTCATATGATATCTTTGATTCAAAATTGGAGTCAGTGATTGTTGAAGACGGCTTCAAACGGAGGTACTTGTGATGTTAGAATCTAAAAAAACAACTCGATATGTATTTTATGTCTATCTGATGTTATTAACTTGGGGAATCTTATTTAAGTTTGAAACAAATCCTGAATTTATAGCATTTTTCTTAGCTCCAAGGTACATCAATTGGATTCCATTTTCAGAACCACTAATAGTAGATGGAAAAATTGTTTTTGCTGAAATGTTATTTAATCTGATTTCCTTTATTCCATTAGGTGTTTGTTTCCCTCTGATAAAAACTAATTTATCTAGTTTAAGAATAGTCGGGACAGGTTTCTTAATTAGTTTATTGTTTGAGTGCTTACAGTATATTTTAGCAATAGGTATAACAGATATAACGGATTTGGCTTTAAATACGCTAGGTGTTTGTGTAGGCTTACTGATTTATCAAATTTTTATAAGAGTGTTCAAATCACAGACTAGAAAATGGGTCAATATCTTAGGTATGCTTAGCCTTGGTTTTGTTTATTTTGTTTTACTGTTACTACATTTAATTGGTGTTTAACTAATGATTAAAAAGGAGAATATAATGACTAAACGCGCCTTAATCAGCGTCTCAGACAAAGCGGGCATTGTTGAATTTGCCCAAGAACTCAAAAAACTTGGTTGGGAGATTATCTCGACTGGTGGAACCAAGGTTGCCCTTGATACTGCTAGGGTGGACACCATTGCTATCGATGATGTGACTGGTTTTCCAGAAATGATGGATGGTCGTGTTAAGACCCTTCATCCAAATATCCACGGTGGGCTCCTCGCTCGTCGTGACTTGGATAGTCACCTGGAAGCGGCCAAAGACAATCAAATCGAGCTCATTGACCTTGTTGTAGTCAACCTTTACCCATTCAAGGAAACGATTCTTAAACCAGACGTGACTTACGCTGATGCAGTTGAAAACATTGATATCGGTGGGCCATCTATGCTTCGTTCAGCAGCTAAAAACCATGCCAGCGTGACAGTTGTGGTAGACCCTGCTGACTACAGTGTGGTTCTCGACGAATTGTCAGCAAATGGTGAAACTACTTATGAAACTCGTCAACGTCTGGCAGCCAAGGTTTTCCGTCACACAGCAGCTTATGATGCTTTGATTGCAGAGTATTTCACAGCACAAGTAGGTGAAGAAAAACCTGAAAAGCTCACTTTGACCTATGACCTCAAACAAGCTATGCGTTACGGTGAGAACCCTCAACAAGACGCGGATTTCTACCAAAAAGCTTTGCCGACTGACTACTCGATTGCTTCAGCCAAACAGCTCAACGGGAAAGAATTGTCCTTCAACAATATTCGTGATGCTGACGCCGCCATTCGTATCATCCGTGATTTTAAAGACCGTCCAACCGTTGTGGCTCTCAAACACATGAACCCATGTGGAATCGGTCAGGCTGATGACATCGAGACTGCTTGGGACTACGCTTATGAGTCTGACCCAGTGTCTATCTTTGGTGGTATCGTTGTTCTTAACCGTGAGGTGGATGCTGCGACAGCTGAGAAGATGCATGGTGTATTCCTTGAAATCATTATTGCACCAAGCTATACGGATGAAGCGCTAGCCATTTTGACCAACAAAAAGAAAAACTTGCGTATTCTTGCCTTACCATTTGATGCTCAAGAGGCTAGCGAAGTGGAAGCAGAATACACAGGTGTAGTCGGTGGACTCCTCGTTCAAAACCAAGACGTGATCAAAGAAAGCCCAGCCGATTGGCAAGTGGTAACCAAACGCCAACCAACTGAGACAGAAGCGACTGCCCTTGAGTTTGCTTGGAAAGCTATCAAGTATGTCAAATCAAATGGAATCATCGTGACTAATAATCACATGACACTTGGTGTTGGTCCTGGTCAAACTAACCGTGTGGCTTCCGTCCGCATCGCCATTGACCAAGCTAAAGACCGTCTTGACGGCGCTGTTCTTGCTTCGGATGCCTTTTTCCCATTTGCGGATAATGTGGAAGAAATCGCCAAAGCAGGTATTAAGGCTATCATCCAGCCAGGTGGATCGGTCCGTGACCAAGAATCTATCGAAGCTGCTGACAAATACGGCTTGACTATGGTCTTCACAGGCGTGAGACATTTTAGACATTAGGAGATTATTTATGAGAAATGTCAAGAATAAAAATATTCATGGGAATGTAAGTAATGTTGATAATTCCACAAATATAAAACAGACGACAAATATATTTCATACGAATGTAATGACTAAAGTCAATACAGGAAGCTCGACCAGTGATAATTCTGAGATTATGTGGATTATTATTTCGCTATTTGTAATATCTCTATTTATATTATTTATTGATCCCGTTAGGAATTTTCTTAACAACAACATTATTTTTATATGGACTTATCTTGTCATTGCTTCAATAGCTCCTTTATTTTATATATTTTATAAATCGGGAGAATATAGATTGAAGAATGCTATAATTGCTCTAGTTCAAACTACTATCGTGATAA
This sequence comes from Streptococcus pseudopneumoniae, assembly GCF_001072315.1. Classification (GTDB taxonomy): domain Bacteria; phylum Bacillota; class Bacilli; order Lactobacillales; family Streptococcaceae; genus Streptococcus; species Streptococcus pseudopneumoniae_R. The sequence continues at coordinate 16,350 of NZ_JVLI01000026.1, forward strand.
GTGCTAATATAATAAACCAAAATATAAAATTCCCTGAACAACTGATAGACTATTTGAATCAATTTTCCAACGGGAAATTAGATAACCTTGTGAATGTTCTAATTAGTTATTTCCAAAATGGCAACAGTAAATTTTTCTTGTATCTATTATTATATATTGTTTGTTATGTAATGTCGATATTATCACCGCTTGTAGTTGGATATAACACTTTTAAATTTAAAAAAATACCTAATGTCATACCGTGGATAGCTTTAGTAATTTCAATATTGTTTTCATATTTTGGTATAAAAATATTACAATGATTAATGATAGCTATAATTAAAACTCGGAAGAACCGCTCTTCACAGGCGTGAGACATTTTAGACATTAAGAATGTAAAGGAAAGAAAACAGTTTCTTTCCTTTTTTGCGTAAAAACACGGAGTAAAACAAGATTAAAACGAACGTTTATGATATAATGTTAGTAAATAATTCGCAAAAGAGGTTGTAAGATGAAGCTGTTAGTTGTAGGTTCAGGTGGTCGTGAACATGCCATTGCTAAAAAGTTATTGGAGTCTAAGGACGTTGAGCAGGTATTTGTGGCTCCTGGAAATGATGGAATGACTCTGGATGGTTTGGAGTTGGTAAATATCTCCATTTCCGAACATTCTAAATTGATTGAGTTTGCAAAAGCCAACGATATTACTTGGTCCTTTATTGGTCCAGATGACGCTCTTGCTGCTGGTATCGTGGATGATTTTAACCAAGCAGGGCTTAAGGTTTTTGGTCCGACAAGATTGGCAGCGGAGCTGGAGTGGTCCAAGGATTTTGCTAAGGAAATCATGGTCAAATACGGCGTTCCAACAGCAGCCTATGGCACATTTTCAGATTTCGAGGAAGCTAAAGCCCATATCGAAAAGCAGGGGGCTCCTATCGTAGTTAAAGCGGATGGATTAGCACTTGGGAAGGGTGTTGTCGTTGCTGAAACAGTCGAGCAAGCAGTCGAAGCCGCTCATGAGATGCTTTTGGACAATAAATTTGGTGACTCAGGTGCACGTGTAGTTATTGAGGAATTCCTTGAAGGAGAGGAATTTTCACTCTTTGCCTTTGTCAATGGCGACAAGTTCTATATCATGCCGACAGCGCAAGACCACAAACGTGCCTATGATGGCGATAAGGGGCCTAACACTGGTGGGATGGGTGCCTATGCGCCAGTTCCTCACATACCACAGAGTGTGGTTGATACAGCGGTTGACACCATTGTCAAGCCAGTTCTTGAAGGCATGATTCAGGAAGGTCGCCCTTATCTTGGTGTCCTTTACGCAGGGCTTATCTTGACAGCTGATGGACCTAAGGTTATCGAGTTTAATGCTCGCTTTGGAGATCCTGAAACTCAGATTATTTTGCCTCGCTTGACATCTGATTTTGCACAAAATATCATGGATATCCTCGATGGCAAGGAGCCGAACATCACGTGGACGGACAAGGGTGTGACTCTGGGTGTAGTTGTCGCATCCAACGGTTATCCGCTAGACTATGAAAAAGGTGTCAAGTTGCCAGCCAAAACCGATGGCGACATTATCACCTACTATGCTGGGGCTAAGTTTGCGGAAAATAGCAGAGCGCTGCTCTCAAACGGCGGACGAGTTTATATGCTCGTTACCACAGCAGACACCGTCAAAGAAGCCCAAGACACCATCTACAGCGAACTCAACACACAAAACACAGAAGGTCTCTTCTACCGAACAGATATCGGAAGCAAGGCGATAAAAGATTAACAGGTACTAAATTTGTCATGGTGAGCGAAAGCGAACCAAAATAGAATAATCGTCGCAGTAGTGGAACTCCTAGTAGTTTTGCTACTAGGAGCGGAAAACTGGAGACCTAGGCTCCAGTTTTAGTAATGGAACGCCATAGGCGGTCGCTTACGTCCGCACTACATTAGACGATTATTAAAAAGAAAAATAAAAATTCACAAAAGACGTTAATGGTCGTGTGGTTTGCGAGCGTTAGCGAGCTAATATAGAACAATCACCGCTGTTGTGAAAGAACGATTGAATGACAATCCAATCGTTCAGGGAAATTGGAAGACCTTGGGCTTCCGATTTAGGCATGAGACACCTTTGGTGGCTGCTGCCGTCCCTCACAACCTAAGGTGATTGAAAAAAGAAAGGAAAGAAAAGGAAAAATTATGACTAAACCAATTATTTCCATCATCATGGGTTCAAAATCCGACTGGGCCACCATGCAAAAAGCCGCCGAAGTACTAGACCGCTTCGGTGTAGCCTACGAAAAGAAAGTTGTCTCTGCTCACCGCACGCCAGACCTCATGTTCAAGCATGCAGAAGAAGCCCGTAGCCGTTGTATCAAGGTAATTATCGCTGGCGCTGGAGGAGCAGCCCATTTGCCAGGGATGGTAGCGGCCAAAACAACCCTTCCTGTCATCGGTGTACCAGTCAAATCATGTGCGCTTAGTGGCGTGGATTCTCTTTACTCGATTGTTCAGATGCCGGGTGGCGTGCCTGTTGCGACAATGGCTATTGGTGAAGCAGGTGCGACCAATGCGGCCCTCTTTGCCCTCCGTCTCCTTTCAGTAGAGGATCAGGCTATTGCGACAGCTTTGGCAGATTATGCAGAAGAACAAGGAAAAATCGCAGAGGAGTCGACAAATGAGCTCATCTAAAACAATCGGAATAATCGGCGGTGGTCAGCTGGGGCAGATGATGGCCATTTCTGCTATCTACATGGGGCACAAGGTTATCGCGCTGGATCCTGCGGCGGATTGCCCGGCCTCTCGCGTGGCGGAAATCATCGTGGCGCCTTATAACGATGTGGACGCTCTTCGTCAGTTGGCGGACCGTTGCGATGTTCTCACTTATGAATTTGAAAATGTTGATGCAGACGGTTTGGATGCGGTTATCAAGGATGGACAACTTCCTCAAGGGACGGACCTACTCCGCATTTCCCAAAATCGTATTTTTGAAAAGGACTTTTTGTCAAACAAGGCTCAAGTAACTGTTGCTCCTTACAAAGTCGTAAATTCTAGCAATGACTTGGCTAATATCGACCTGTCTAAAAACTATGTCCTCAAGACGGCAACTGGTGGTTATGATGGGCATGGACAAAAGGTTATTCGCTCAGAAGCAGACTTGGAAGAAGCCTATGCATTAGCAGACTCAGCAGGCTGTGTTTTGGAGGAATTTGTCAACTTTGACCTTGAGATTTCTGTCATCGTGTCTGGGAATGGTAAGGATGTGACGGTTTTCCCCGTTCAGGAAAATATCCACCGCAACAATATCCTATCTAAGACCATCGTACCAGCCCGAATTTCAGCAAGTCTAGCTGATAAAGCCAAAGCCATGGCTGTGCGAATTGCTGAACAGCTGAACTTGTCAGGAACACTCTGCGTGGAGATGTTTGCGACAGCTGATGACATCATTGTCAACGAAATTGCGCCACGTCCACACAACTCAGGCCACTACTCAATTGAAGCTTGCGATTTTTCACAGTTTGACACACATATTCTCGGTGTTCTGGGAGCACCATTGCCAGCTATCCACCTGCATGCCCCAGCCGTCATGCTCAATGTACTCGGGCAGCATGTTGAGGCCGCTGAAAAATATGTCACAGGAAATCCAAGCGCTCACCTCCACATGTATGGTAAAATAGAAGCGAAGCACAACCGCAAGATGGGACATGTGACTTTGTGTAGTGATGTGCCGTATAGTGTGGGAGAGTTTGGGAAAGGGATAGATTTTTAGGACAAGTCTATGATTCAAATCATCGTTAATGCTTTTGTTGAAAAGGATAAGACTGGAGCAGTCGTGGAAGTCTTGTATGCTAGTGCTGATCAAGATAAGGTACAGGCTAAATATAAAGAACTAACTGTACAATACCCTGAAAACTATTTAGCTATCTATGATGTCCCGCTGGATACGGATTTGAATACATTAGATCACTATCCATCTGTGTTTATTGGAAAAGAGGAGTTTGAGTAGAAATCTTGTTTTACCTAGATAACTTATTCCTAACAGCTTACGAAGAAAGGAAAAATTAACAACATGATCAACCGTTACTCTCGCCCTGAGATGGCGAATATTTGGAGTGAAGAAAATAAATACCGTGCTTGGCTTGAGGTGGAAATCTTGGCTGATGAGGCGTGGGCTGAGTTAGGGGAAATCCCTAAGGAAGATGTGGCTTTGATTCGTGAGAAAGCGGGCTTTGACATCGACCGTATTTTGGAGATTGAGCAGGAGACTCGTCATGACGTGGTGGCTTTCACGCGTGCGGTTTCTGAAACGCTTGGCGAAGAGCGTAAGTGGGTTCACTATGGTTTGACTTCTACAGATGTGGTAGATACGGCCTACGGTTACCTCTACAAGCAGGCCAACGACATCATCCGTCGTGACCTTGAAAATTTCACCAACATCATCGCTGATAAGGCTAAGGAGCACAAGTTCACCATCATGATGGGGCGTACCCACGGTGTGCACGCTGAGCCTACAACCTTTGGTCTTAAATTGGCGACTTGGTACAGCGAAATGAAGCGCAATATCGAGCGTTTCGAGCATGCGGCTGCTGGTGTGGAAGCTGGGAAAATTTCTGGTGCAGTTGGAAATTTTGCCAACATCCCACCATTTGTGGAGCAATACGTCTGCGACAAATTGGGTATCCGTGCTCAGGAAATCTCTACACAGGTGCTTCCTCGTGACCTTCACGCTGAGTACTTTGCAGTTCTTGCCAGCATCGCGACTTCTATCGAGCGTATGGCAACAGAGATCCGTGGTCTTCAAAAATCTGAGCAACGCGAAGTAGAAGAATTCTTTGCCAAAGGGCAAAAAGGTTCTTCAGCAATGCCTCACAAACGCAACCCAATCGGTTCTGAAAACATGACAGGCTTGGCGCGTGTTATCCGTGGGCACATGATTACAGCCTATGAGAACGTAGCCCTCTGGCACGAACGTGATATCTCTCACTCATCAGCTGAGCGTATCATCACACCAGATACAACCATCTTGATTGACTACATGCTCAACCGTTTCGGAAACATCGTTAAGAACTTGACAGTCTTCCCAGAAAACATGATCCGCAACATGAACTCTACGTTTGGTCTTATCTTTAGCCAACGTGCTATGTTGACCTTGATTGAAAAAGGGATGACCCGTGAGCAAGCCTATGACTTGGTACAACCAAAAACAGCCTACTCTTGGGACAATCAAGTGGACTTCAAACCACTTCTTGAAGCAGATCCAGAAGTGACATCACGCCTCACACAAGAGGAAATCGACGAAATCTTTAACCCTCTTTACTACACTAAACGAGTGGATGATATCTTTGAACGTCTTGGTTTAGGATAATTAGAATAAAAATCGAATTTCTATTACTCTATTTACTGGAGTAGAAGAACTTCGGTTTTTCTTGTTTATTAAAGCTTTTTGATAAAAAGATTACCAATATTTTATACTCAATGAAAATCAAAGAGCAAACTAGGAAGCTAGCCGCAGGCTGTACTTGAGTACGG
>NZ_JVLI01000027.1:0-6611 GCF_001072315.1 Streptococcus pseudopneumoniae
ATTATAAGCTAAACTTCTTTTTCTGTCATGAGTTAGCAGGCTCTGCCTGCTTGGAGTTTTTTGAAAAAATCAAGACTACCTGGTTTTGCTGGGTATGATTATAAACAGGATATTCTATTTGTGAGTGATGCACTTCATTCGGAAATAGAATTTGCTAAAGTTCTATCTGATAATTATTTTGCCGCTCAAAATATTACAGATACCATGGTTCATGAATTAACGCATAAAAAACATTGGGACTCTGCTAAAGCATTTTACAAAGCCAACAAAAAGCGGTATAATAGTGTCGAACAAGCAATGTCTGAATTGAACTCCCCATTAGTGTCATATGTCAAGGAACAATTGAAACATGACTATAATTATCTTTATAGTATTAGCGATAATGCAGCTATTGCGTTTTACAACGATAACATCAATGAGTTGGTTGCTGAAGTCGGGGTATTGGGAGATAAGGTTACAGACATAAATCTGTTAAATAAAGTCAAGGAGGTATTATCATGGAAGTAATGGCTATGCCTAGCAAAGAAGTTTTGATTTTTACAAAACAAATCCGCCACTGGATTGTCGGCGATAAAACTATTTCAGGAAAGAAACAATTTATTTTCCGTGAGGACACTCCTCCTGAAATCTTAAAACTTTATCAAGATATAAAATCAAAACTTGAATTTGCTTATTAACAATAAAGGCTCTTTGTCAACTGTAGTGGGTTGATGAAAAGCTAAGCTCGAGAAAGGACAAATTTCGTCCTTTCTTTTTTGATATTCAGAGCGATAAAAATCCGTTTTTTGAAGTTTTCAAAGTTCCGAAATCCAAAGGCATTTCGCTTGATAAGTTTGATGAGATTATTGGTGGCTTCCAATTTTGCGTTGGAATAAGGTAATTGAAGAGCGTTGACGATTTTTTCTTTGTTCTTTAGAAAGGTTTTAAAGACAGTCTGAAAAATAGGATGAACCTGCTTCAGATTGTCCTCAATGAGTCCGAAAAATTTCTCAGGGTCTTTGTTCTGAAAGTGAAAAAGTAAGAGTTGATAGATCTGATAGTGGTGTTTCAAGTCTTCTGAATAGCTTAAAATCTTGTCAAGAATTTCTTTATTTGTTAAGTGCATGCGAAAAGTAGGGCGATAAAAACGTCTATCGCTCAATTTACGACTATCCTGTTGGATGAGTTTCCAGTAACGCTTGATAGCCTTGTATTCATGAGATTTTCGTTCAAACTGATTCATAATTTGAACACGAAAACGACTCATGGCACGGCTGAGATGTTGGATAATATGGAAACGATCTAGAACGATTTTAGCACACGGGAAAAGTTGTCTAGCCAAGTCATAGTAAGGGCTAAACATATCCATAGTAATAATTTTGACGCGACATCGGACAGCTCTATCGTAGCGAAGAAAGTGATTTCGAATGATAGCTTGTATTCTTCCCTCAAGAACAGTGATGATATTGAGATTGTTAAAATCTTGCGCAATGAAGCTCATCTTTCCCTTTGTAAAAGCATACTCATCCCAAGACATAATCTCAGGAAGACAAGAAAAATCATGTTTAAAGTGAAAATCATTGAGCTTACGAATAACAGTTGAAGTTGAGATGGAAAGCTGATGGGCAATATCAGTCATAGAAATTTTTTCAATTAACTTTTGAGCAATTTTTTGGTTGATGATACGAGGGATTTGGTGATTTTTCTTTACCAGGGGAGTCTCAGCAACCATCATTTTTGAACAGTGATAGCACTTGAAACGGCGTTTTCTAAGGAGAATTCTAGAAGGCATACCAGTTGTTTCGAGGTAAGGGATCTTAGATGGTTTTTGAAAGTCATATTTCTTCATTAGACTTCCACAATCAGGGCAAGATGGAGCCTCATAATCCAGCTTAGCGATGATTTCTTTGTGGGTATCCATATTGATGATATCTAGAATCTTGATGTTTGGGTCTTTAATATCGAGCAGTTTTGTGATAAAATGTAATTGTTCCATATGAATCTTTCTAATGATGGTTTTGTCGCTTTTCATTATAGGTCATATGGGACTTTTTTTCTACAACAAAATAGGCTCCATAATATCTATAAGGGATTTACCCACTACAAATATTATAGAACCCTTTTTTTGAGAGGTTATAGATGCTTACAACATTAAAAAAAAATCAAGACAATAGTGATGTATTTAAGAAACTAATTCATCGACTATCTGATATGTCCGTCCAAGATTTTGAAAAAATAGACCGACTGTTAGATATCATTTTTACTCCAAATCAAGGATCAGAACAACTAAAAACAGAAGCAACTTATAGAGAAGAAACTTTGGACGATACATTAAAGGAAGCTAAAAATCAACTTCATAAGGAACAATTGGAGAAGAATTTAGAAAGATTTAGAAAGATTTAGGAAAAATAGTCAATAATGCACCAAAAATGGTGCATTTGCTATTTCTAAATGTTATAATGGTGGTATCAAATAAAAGGAGTTTGCCATGATTGGAAAGAACATAAAATCCTTACGTAAAACACATGACTTAACCCAACCCGAATTTGCACGGATTGTAGGTATTTCACGTAATAGTCTGAGTCGTTATGAAAATGGAACTAGTTCAGTCTCTACGGAATTAATAGACATCATTTGTCAGAAGTTTAATGTATCTTATGTCGATATTGTAGGAGAAGATAAAATGCTCAATCCGGTTGAAGACTATGAATTAACTTTAAAAATTGAAATTGTGAAAGAAAGAGGAGCTAATCTATTATCACGACTCTATCGTTATCAAGATAGTCAGGGAATTAGCATTGATGATGAATCTAATCCTTGGATTTTAATGAGTGATGATCTATCTGACTTGATTCATACGAATATCTATTTAGTAGAAACTTTTGATGAAATAGAGAGATATAGCGGCTATTTGGATGGAATTGAACGTATGTTAGAGATATCTGAAAAACGGATGGTAGCTTAATGGAAATCCAAGATTATACTGACAGTGAATTCAAACATGCTCTAGCACGGAATCTTCGTTCACTGACAAGAGGAAAAAAGTCCAGTAAGCAACCTATAGCGATTTTGCTTGGAGGTCAAAGTGGTGCTGGTAAGACTACAATTCATCGAATTAAACAGAAAGAATTTCAAGGAAATATTGTTATCATAGATGGCGATAGTTTTCGTTCTCAGCATCCACACTATTTAGAGCTTCAGCAAGAATATGGAAAAGATAGCGTTGAATACACCAAAGATTTTGCAGGTAAAATGGTAGAGTCTTTAGTAACTGAATTGAGTCATTTGGGATACAATCTTTTGATAGAGGGAACCTTACGAACAATTGATGTTCCAAAGAAAACAGCACAACTCTTGAAAAATAAGGGATATGAAGTACAATTAGCCTTAATTGGAACAAAGCCCGAATTGTCCTATCTGAGCACCCTTATCCGATACGAAGAACTATACGCTATCAATCCAAATCAAGCACGCGCAACTCCAAAAGAACATCATGATTTCATTGTTAATCATCTAGTTGATAACACACGAAAATTGGAAGAACTAGCTATCTTTGAAAGAATTCAAATTTACCAGCGAGATAGAAGTTGTGTATATGAATCAAAAGAAAATACAACTTCAGCAGCAACTGTTCTTCATGACTTACTATTTGGAGAATGGAATCAAGTAGAGAAGGAGATGCTTAAATCAGGAGAAGAAAGATTGAGAGATTTAACTAATCGAAATGGTTGTTAGAACACAAATTTTAAAATATAGTCTACTTATAACTTTTGTTAGTTGTTTAAGGTGGGCGAAAATTTTTTAGAACCAAAAAACGCATAGTATCAGGTGTCGAAAAACTTGAAATTATGCGTTTTCTTGTGGGAAGATTTACTCCATTTTCTTCAGGAATTGAGAATTTGCCCAGCCTCAAAAGTTCCAATCAATCTCAATAACTCAGAAAAAAGAAGACTGACAAAATATGACTACTTTAAGACGAAATAAGAAGAAAAATTGTGATCAAAATTAATATAGATTAAAGTAGATTCTGGAATGGTCTATTTTATATATATTGAAGAAGTTTGAAGTGTATTTTCCTGACAGATACAATAGTATAAAAGATTAGTGAGAAGATGCTAAATTTTCTTAATTTTCTCAATTATTATTGAAAAGTATAAAATAGTATGCTATAATCACATTAGGAGGAGAAAATAATGAAGAAAATTTTTTATAAAAAATTGGGTATTTCAATTATTGCTAGTACTTTATTAGCAAGCCAGCTACCGGCAGTATCTGCTTTGACTGTTATTTCAAGTACAGGCGAGGAGTATGAGGTAAGTGAAACATTACAAGAGAGTCCAGGAAATAATAATTTTTCACTTCCGAATGTTTCACCAACTTATGGTCAATATTATACAAATCAGTCAGAAGTCATTATTGGCAAAAATGATTTAATTAAGGTAAAAAATACTTTACAATATCCTTACTCTACATCAGCTTATGTAAAAGCAACATTCAAATTTAAAAATGCCGATTCAGTAGAAATAGGTACAGGTAGAGGAAGTGCTTCCTTTATCAAAGACAATGTTTTGATTACAGCAGCTCATGTCGTTTATGACCGTAAATCCAAAACAGAAGCAACTGAAGTAAAGATTATGCCTGCAGCTACTCCAGATAGCAATCCATTTGGAGAAATAAAAGTCAAAGAAGTTCGTTATTTAAAAGAATTTAGAAATACTGATCCAGATGAGCTTACTACATATGACTTAGCAGTTTTAATTTTGGAAGAACCGATTGGTGCTAAATTGGGGACGTTAGGACTTCCAAATAATTTAGAAAATACTAAAAATCTAGATGTAACAATTACAGGATACCCTTCTTTTAATAAGTTAATTAAGCAGATGTATACTGATACAAAAGCGGTACTTCAAGATACAAATGATTTTTTATTCTATCAAGTAGATACTTTACCTGGTGCTAGTGGTTCAGCAGTATACGATTCTAATAATAGGATTGTTGGAGTTCATACTAATGGGAGTGAGGCAGAACAGATGAATTATGCTGTTAAGTTAAATGAGAAGGCTCTATCTTTCATCTACTCTGTTATTCGAGGGCATTCTATTGATGGATGGAAGCTGATTAGTGATACTTGGTATTATTATAAGAATAGTAATAAACAAACAGGTTGGCAAAGTATAAATGGCAAATGGTATTATCTTGAAACCTCTGGTTCAATGTCCACAGGTTGGAAATATGTACGAGGAAGATGGTATTATTTAGATAAGACCAATGGTGACATGAAGACTGGTTGGTATAAAGATGGCTCAACATGGTACTATTTAGATCCTACTAATGGAGATATGAAAACAGGTTGGATAAAAGTAGGAGAAAATTGGTATTATCTCAACTCCTCTGGAGCAATGGTTACAGGTAGCCAAACTATCGATGGTAAAGTTTATAATTTCGCTTCATCTGGTGAGTGGATCTAATATTGGAGGAATATATAAATGAAACTTTTGAAAAAAACTATGCAAGTTGGACTAACAGCACTTTTCTTTGGTTTGCTAACTACAAATACTGTATTTGCGGATACCACAGGTGGTCAATTTGTTGATAAGGATAATAGAAAATATTATGTAAAAGATGATCATAAAGCAATCTATTGGCATAAAATAGACGGTAAAACTTACTATTTTGGTGATAAAGGAGAAATGGTAGTTGGATGGCAATACTTAGAAATTCCTGGAACAGGTTATCGTGATGATTTATTTGATAATCGTCCAGTCTTCGAAATTGGCCTTCAGGAGAAGTGGTACTATTTTGGACAAGATGGTGCTTTGCTAGAACAAACAGATAAACAAGTACTAGAGGCAAAAACGTCTGAAAATACAGGAAAAGTATACGGTGAACAATATCCTCTATCTGCTGAAAAGAGAACTTATTATTTTGATAATAATTATGCTGTAAAGACAGGCTGGATTTATGAAGACGGCAATTGGTATTATTTAAATAAGCTAGGAAATTTTGGCGATGATTCTTACAATCCACTACCAATTGGTGAAGTTGCTAAGGGTTGGACTCAAGATTTTCATGTTACTATTGACATTGATAGAAGCAAACCTGCTCCATGGTACTACTTGGATCCAAAAACTGGAATCATGCAAACTGGTTGGCAATATATTGGTGACAAGTGGTACTATCTCCGTTCATCAGGAGTGATGGCGACTAGCTGGTATCAAGATGGTTCAACGTGGTATTATCTAGATGCTCAAAACGGTGATATGAAGACAGGTTGGGCTTATGTTGGTAACAGTTGGTACTACCTTCGTTCATCAGGTGCAATGTCTACCGGTTGGGTCAAAGATAATGGTAAGTGGTACTATCTCGCATCATCTGGTAATATGCTTCGCAATACACGCACACCAGATGGCTATCATGTAGATGGCAGTGGCGCTTGGAAATAAATTTTAAACAGAGAAAATCTACTGAGAAGGTAGGTTTTCTTTTTTAGTCAGTGAATAATATAGAATAGAGTAGATCAGAAATTTAGCAGGGTTATTCTCTTTTATGGTAGATTGAATCAAGAATAATACGCCACGACTGCTAAAATATTTCTATACATTAATTTGACTTTCCTAATCGATTTGTTCACA